>CAZFIF010000098.1:0-8722 GCA_964519065.1 uncultured Rikenella sp. | reverse complement strand
AACAGGCTCTTCCCCTATTTCAGGGATATTCGTGAGAAGCACAACGGGTTCCTCGGGCTGGCGATGATCATTACCCTTGCCGGATTTATACTCGCACTTGTATTTCTTAAATTTTATTCTCCCTGGTTCGAGAGAATAAATATGGAGCGATCGCCACTGATAGCCGAATACTCATTCTATCTGCCGGCTTTACTGCTGATCACGCTTCTCTTTAATCTTCTCGACAATTACAACAAGGTATTGTATGATGCCGTACTGGGGACCTTTCTGAAGGAGTTCCTGTTCAGGGTGCTCAACTTCGGACTTATCTGTCTCTTCTGGTTCGGTGTCATCGATTTCTCAGGCTATCTCTTCGGATATGTTATCTCCCAGGGGGTGCCGCTGATCATAATTTTCATCAGTCTGCTGGTGAGGGGAGAGATATCACTGAATGTCAAACCACGGTTTATCAGTCACGGTTTAAGGAGGGAGATTTTCTTTCTCTCGCTTTTTGGCATCCTTACGGGTTTCAGTTCCATAATACTAACCACGCTCGACAAGGTATTCATCAACAGGTACCTGGGGGAAAATGAGGTAGGCATCTACGCCATTGCAACCTATTTTGCAGTGATGATTGCCCTGCCCGGCAGGTCTGTGGCAAAGATCTCCATTCCTTTTCTTGCCGAGTCGTGGAAGAACGATGACCTTAACACCATCTACGACCTCTACAGAAGGAGCAGCATCAATCAGTACGCCATCGGGTTGCTGATCTTTACGGGACTGGTTGTCAATCTCGACAATATCTTCCTACTTCTGCCTGAGGCTTACGGTAATAGCGGAGGGGTGATAATTATGGTAGGGCTAGGGTACCTCATAAGCATTATTGCAGGCATCAACGGCATCATTCTGAGCACCTCAACGCTATACCGGTATCAGACCTGGCTGATGTTCATCCTTGTGGCTCTGTTCGTTGGCACCAGCATGATTTTCATACCTTTATACGGCATCAACGGTGCCGCCCTGGCAACGATGATCTCCAACATTGTTTACAATATGCTCGGTGTTGTTGTTGCAGGCAGGAAATTCGGTATATGGCCCTTCAGCACAGGCCATCTGAAGATGACCCTGGTGGCTGCTGCCGCGGCCATCTCAGGGTTTGTCATACCGCAGATGCCGCTCGTCGCTGACATACTGCTGAGGAGTCTGCTGGTAACGGTTATTTATACTGCCGGTCTATATATCTGGAGGCTCTCTGATGATGTGAATAATCTCATTGACCTGTTGGTCGGGAGGTTCAGGAAAGGATCATAGGATGCCTCCCAGCATTTCACCAAGCTTTGATGATAGTGCTCTCCTTGAGTATTCCAGGTGATGACCGCTGCGTCTGACAGGTCTGCCCTCAGCCACTTTCAGGATAAAACTCTTAATGCCCTCAGTATCATCATACGCAAATATGCCCTGGTAGCCGCATTTATCGAGCAGCTGAGCAGCATCGCCATCCTTCGGCCCGAGCAGCAGTATCGGTTTTTCGGTAGCCAGGTATTCAAATATCTTTCCGGTAAGGATTGATCTGTTTGAAGGATGGTCAGGTATTATCAGCAGTAGAATGCTTGATTCCATCATATACCTGATAGCTGCAGGATGTTCACAATAGGGAATGAATTCAGCACTCTCTTCACCCTCAGGGAGGAGTGCCCGGACCGGTTCGGACACCGTGCCGACAAACCTGAGGTTCACCGGCTGGCCTACGGCCTGCAGTTCCCGTATGGCCTGCAGGAACCCCTTCACCGGGTATGAGGGTGAAAGTGTCCCGACGTAGGTTACTGTAAAGATGTCAGGGAGTGTTGGTATGATACCCTCAAAATCCTCCTCGTCAAACCCGTTTGGTAGCACGTAGGTCTTGCCCGCGATATTTTCTCCCTTTTCTGCGAGCAGTGACGCCAGTGTATGTCCTACAGTGATGATGCTGTCGGCATTTGAGAGCACATTCTTCTCCATGCGGCTGTCAACGATTCTTGCAGGCATGGATGGTTTGAACAGGTCATAATAATAAATATCCGTCCAGGGATCCCTCATATCAGCCACCCATTTGATCTTCGGGAACCGGCGTTTCAGCCGGAGGCCGATGAGCTGTGTTGAATGAGGCGGGCTTGTGGTGATCACATGTGTGATATTCTGGCGTTCTATCAGTTCGCAGGCTTTCCGGAATGCAAACCTGTTCCATCCCCTGCGGGGATCGGGAATAAAGAAATTACCGCGGATAAAGCGGCTAAGTCTGCTCTTGCGGTCCTTGCCGGCGCCGGAGGCAAAACCTGCGTGTGGGATTTTCGTCTGGTCCTTGCTGTAGAGAGCGAAGTAATTGACTGCCTTTGTTCTGTAAACTTCAACGTCAATGGGGATCTCACCGTAGAGTGACTCATCCCTGTATGGATAGGCGGCATAGTCAGGGTCGACGGTCAGCACAGCGGGTATCCAGCCGGATGAGGGGAGATATTTGGCAAACTTGAGCCACCGTTGCACCCCTGCACCTCCGCTGGGAGGCCAGTAGTAGGTTATAATCAGAACCTTTC
Organism: uncultured Rikenella sp.; assembly: GCA_964519065.1. Taxonomy (GTDB): domain Bacteria; phylum Bacteroidota; class Bacteroidia; order Bacteroidales; family VadinHA17; genus SR-FBR-E99. The sequence continues at coordinate 6,173 of CAZFIF010000098.1, read as the reverse complement.
CCGGCCTTGACTTCATTTTACAGTTTCTTTAGTTGCTCTTGCAGGCTGACCTTGTCGGCAATGAGATTTTTCAAATCAGCAATCGCTACCCGTTCCTGAAGCATGGTATCGCGGTATCTTATGGTAACGGTCTGGTCATCCACAGTCTGGTAGTCGATGGTAATGCAGTAGGGAGTGCCGATGGCGTCCTGTCTGCGGTAGCGCTTGCCTATCGAATCCTTCTCATCATACTGGCAGTTGAAGTCGAACTTCAGGTCATCAACTATCCTGCGTGAGATGTCGGGCAGGCCATCTTTTCTGACGAGGGGCAGCACAGCCAGTTTTACGGGAGCAAGCACTGACGGCAACCTGAGGACGACCCTGCTGTCGGGCACACCGTCCTCCCCGGTAAGATCCTCTTCGTAATATGAGGCAGCAACCACCTGGAGGAACATACGGTCCACACCTATTGAGGTCTCGATCACATAAGGGATGTAGGATTCATTGATCTCAGGATCAAAGTACTGCATCTTCCTGCCGCTGTACTGCTGGTGCTGTTTCAGGTCGAAGTCCGTCCTGGAGTGAATCCCTTCCACCTCCCTGAATCCAAACGGGAATTTATATTCAATGTCGGCTGCTGCATTGGCATAGTGGGCAAGCTTATCATGATCATGGAAACGGTAGTTTTCGTCTCCGAAGCCCAGGGCGCGGTGCCATTTCATACGTGCTTCCTTCCAGTGGCTGAACCACTGCAGCTCTGTGCCCGGTTTTACGAAGAACTGCATCTCCATCTGCTCGAACTCGCGCATGCGAAAGATAAACTGCCGAGCTACGATCTCGTTTCTGAAGGCCTTGCCTATCTGTGCTATTCCGAAGGGCAGCTTCATGCGCCCCGTTTTCTGTACATTAAGGAAGTTGACGAAGATACCCTGGGCAGTCTCGGGGCGGAGATAGATCTTCATGGCTCCGTCGGAGGTAGAGCCTATCTCCGTTGAGAACATCAGGTTAAAATGCCTTACGTCAGTCCAGTTTTTTGTGCCTGAGACGGGACACACTATCTCACTGTCAACGATTATCTGCTTCAGTTCAGCGAGATCCGGTCGCTCCAGGGCATCAACAAACCTTTTGTGAAGCTGTTCGTATTTTTCCCTTATCTCCAGTATGCGAGGATTGGTTGACCTGAACAACGCTTCATCGAATTTCTCTCCGAACCGGCTTCTGGCCTTCTCAACCTCCTTCTCAATCTTTTCCGAGAGCTTTTCAAGATGCTCTTCGATAAGTACATCAGCACGGTATCTCTTCTTGCTGTCCTTGTTGTCTATCAGGGGGTCATTGAAAGCATCGACGTGGCCTGAGGCTTTCCATGCGGTCGGGTGCATGAATATCGCAGAATCAAGACCGACGATATTTTCATGTAGCAGGACCATGCTGTCCCACCAGTACTTTTTAATGTTGTTCTTCAGTTCAACGCCGTACTGGCCGTAGTCATAGACGGCAGCCAGGCCGTCATAGATTTCACTTGATGGGAAAATATAACCGTACTCCTTACAGTGCGCTACGAGTTTCTTAAATTGGTCTTCCTGGGCCATAATATGATTTTGGTTCTGCCTGTTAACCGGGCAAAAGTATATTAAAATCTGCTGTTTTACAATTGACCGAAAAGGTGTAAAATCAATTTGTATCTTTGCTAATCGTCTTAGAAAATGGCTGTATGAAAGTTCGGTGTGATTTTCTGGTAATAGGATCCGGTATTGCCGGTCTCTCCTTTGCCCTCAAGGCAGCGGATCACGGGACGGTATGCGTGATAACCAAGGCGGGCATGGAGGACTGCAGTACACAGTATGCCCAGGGAGGCATAGCGGCGGTGATGTATGAGCCCGACAATATCGGGAAGCATGTCAGGGATACCCTGGTGGCGGGTGCAGGTTACTGCAACGAAGAGGTGGTGAGGATGGTGGTCGGTGAAGCTCCGGCAAGGATCAGGGATCTGATAGAGTGGGGAGTGGATTTTGACAGGAAGCCTGACGGCAGGCTCGACATGGCCATGGAGGGCGGTCATACAGAGCACAGGATACTTCACCAGAAGGATTCCACGGGGGCGGCAATAGAGGAGGTTCTGGTAAAGAGGGTCAGGGAACACAAGAACATCACTGTTTTCGAGAATCATTTTGCCATTGATCTTCTTACCCAGCATAACCTCGGGGAGTATGTTACCAGGGAGTGGAAGGACATTCAGTGTTACGGAGCCTATGTGGCAGACCTGGAGAGCAGCAAGGTAAAGACATTCCTTGCAAAGGTTACCGTTCTGGCTACCGGGGGATGCGGTAACATATATCTCACCACCACCAACCCCGTTGTTGCCACGGGTGATGGCATGGCTATGGTACACCGGGCGAACGGGATCCTGGAGAACATGGAGTTCATCCAGTTTCATCCCACATCACTTTATAATCCCAATGTCAGGCCATCCTTCCTGATCACAGAGGCCCTTAGGGGTTTCGGTGCGGAGTTGCGCAACAGTGACGGGGAGAAGTTCATGCCCAGGTATCATGCCAGGGGGTCACTGGCCCCGCGCGATGTTGTGGCCAGGGCCATTGATAACGAGATGAAACTCAGGGGTGATGACTATGTATGGCTTGACTGTACACATCTTGATGCGGAAGAGCTGCGGTCACATTTTCCTCACATATATGAAAAGTGTCTCGAGGAGGGTATTGATATCACCCGACAGATGATACCTGTGGTTCCTGCGGCTCACTACTCCTGCGGAGGGGTGAAGGTTGACATGAACGGCAGAAGCTCCATTGACCGTCTGTATGCGATAGGGGAGGTCTCTTCCACCGGGCTGCACGGGGCCAACAGGCTGGCATCGAACTCACTCATAGAGGCTGCCGTCTATGCACACAGGGCTGCCGGTGATGCTGCGGATCGGATAGCAGGACTGAGTTTTGAAGAGAAGATCCCCCTGTGGAACTACCATGGTACGACAAACCTCGAGGAGATGATCCTGGTGACACAGAATTACAAGGAGATGCAGATGATCATGAGCAACTATGTGGGTATTGTGAGGTCAGACCTCAGGCTTGCGCGGGCAAAGACGAGGCTCGAGATCATCTACCAGGAGACGGAAGACCTCTACCGCCGGTCGACGCTTTCGAGACAGCTGATAGAACTGCGCAACCTTATCGCTGCCGGATACCTGGTAATCAAGATGGCAAAGAACAGAAAAGAGAGTCTTGGGCTGCATTACTCAATAGATTATCCGGCAAGGCCGGGCTCGGAATTTTGAAAGTGATATCCATGGAAAGCAACGAAATCCTTGAGTCGCCCGTGCAGGGTGACACCCCGTTCATAACCGCACCCTTCAGGGGAAAAAACGCCTTCTGGAGGTATTTCCTGGGAGGGGTGATACCATTTCTTGTCTCCAATATCATCGGAGCCATACCTCTTGGGATAGTGATGGTCACTTACGCCCTCGACGGTTCTGGAGTTCCACAGAAGGGAGGAATGCCCGATTTTGAGATGATGGGCATTGATCCCAACATCGGCTTGCTCCTTCTCCTGTTCCCCTTTATTCTGGCCTTCTTTACGATAGCCTTACTGATAAAGCCACTGCATAACCGCAGTTTTGGCACGGTAATCAACGGAGGCAGGAGAGTGCGCTGGGGCAGGATGTTATTCTCGGCACTGGTATGGATATTCATCTCAGCACTGTGGCTGATCTGGTCTGTCAGAACCGACCCGGGCAACTTCAACCTTAACAACACCTCCAACAGCCTGATAATCCTTGCGGCAATCGCAATTATGCTGATACCATTCCAGGCGGCCTATGAAGAGATTCTCTTCAGGGGCTACCTTATGCAGGGATTTACGGTACTGTCGCGCAACCGGTGGCTTCCCATAGTGGTTACCTCGATACTGTTCGGGCTTATGCATGCCCTCAATCCGGAGGTCCAGGAATACGGTTTCATGACAATGATACCGCAGTATGTATTTTTCGGGTTCGTCTTCGCCATCCTGACCATGCTTGATGACGGTATTGAGTTAGCCATCGGGGCCCATGCAGCCAACAATGCTTTTCTCTCTGTCTTCGTTACCCACAAGGACGCTGCTCTTCAGACGCCTGCAATGTATGAACAGCTCGAGATCTACCCGTGGAAGGAATTTGCGGGGCTGGTATTCATGTCAGTTGTGTTTATTGTAATCATGGCAGTGGTGTACCGCTGGAAGGATATCCGCAGGCTATATGCCAGGGTGGTTGTGTCACATGCCGTAGATGCCGGTCAGGCTGTCACCTCTGAATGATCCCCACTTCTCCCGGATCTCCTCTATAATCCCTCTTATTTCGTCAACGTCGAGGGAGGTGAGAAGCCGGAGTCTTGTATCCCTGAAATGGGGCAGTCCCCTGAAATAGTTGGAGAGATGCCTTCGCATCTCAAGTATGGCACTCTTTCCCTCCTTGTGCTCCAGTGACTTCTCCAGGTGCAGCAGTGCCAGATCGGCTTTCTCGCTGACATCAGGCTCTGGCAGTATCTCTCCGGTGTCAAGATAGTGGCGTATCTCCCTGAAGATCCAGGGCCGGCCGAAGGTGGCTCTGCCTATCATTATCGCGTCAACGCCATAGCGGTCGAACATCAGCTTGGCCTTTTCCGGTCCGTTGATGTCGCCGTTGCCTATTATCGGAATCTTCATCCGGGGGTTGTTCTTCACCTCTCCAATTAGTGTCCAGTCGGCTTCCCCGCGATACATCTGCGACCGTGTGCGGCCGTGTATCGTCAGCCCGGCTATCCCCGTATCCTGAAGTTGTTCCGCCAGCTCCACAATGACCTTGCTGTTTTCATCCCATCCCAGCCTGGTCTTTACAGTCACCGGGATCTTCACGGCCCTGACAATGGCAGAGGTCATTTCGATCATCAGCGGTATATTCTGAAGCATTCCGGCGCCGGCACCGCGGGTGGCAATTTTCCTTACCGGGCAGCCGAAATTCAGATCAATAAGATCTGGACCGGCCTCACTGGCCCTGTGTGCGGCCACCACCATTGAGTCAATGATGTGGCCGTAGAGCTGAATACCTATTGGTCGCTCATAGTCGAACAGGTCGAGCTTCTTTACGCTCTTCCTGCCATCCCTGATCAATCCGTCGGAAGAGATGAATTCAGTATACATGAAATCGGCCCCGAACATCTTGCAGACATACCTGAAGGAGGGATCTGTTATGTCCTCCATGGGAGCCAGGAAGAGAGGCTGATCCCTTAATATCGTTCTCCCGAGTTGCAATGCAGGTCTATTGGTTTTCCTGTTTCACCTCGAACAGGGTGGGAGAAAGGTCGCGGGCTGCAGTCTCACTTTTACGAAAGACATAGGCCACTCCGTACTTCTCGGCACTGGCCCTCTTTTCATCCTCTGGCAACGAGGAGAACTTTCCCTCTATCTCATTCCAGAGAAGGGTGATCAGTTCGTCAGCCTCACGGCGCATGTCAGCAGTGCGGCTGACACAGTCGGAAGCTCGCCGGTTGATGGTCTTGTAATGATTTCGTGTCTCCAGGAATTTTTCATACCTCACCTTGACCACGGCAATGGAAGGGTTGGTGACCGGGGAATTTCCCTTGCGGATCCGGTACTCTTCACCGTCAATGATCCGCTTGCCCCAGGCCACAAGCTCATTCTCCGTTGTCAGTGCAGGGATGGACCCATCGTCCGGGGCGATGCCGTAGAACGATCTTGTCTCAGGGGGTATCTCACCTCTGGCAACAGCCATGTTCATCACTTTCAGGAAGTGTGTGATATAGATCCTTGCTTTCCTGGCTGTCTCCTGGTTGCTCCTGCTCTTTTCTGACTGGTTGGCAAGGGTCTGGCGCTGATGGCTGATGGCATTCTCAAAAAGAGGAAGGAAGGCCTGCAGTTTGACGAGGGTCTTCATGGAGAATGCGAGCCTGAAAGGAGGGATATTCTTGCTCATCTCAATGGCTCTCTTCATGGCACGCAGACGGGCCGTGTCAGTATTGGGCAGGCGACGATAGGGCATAATGAACTGATATATCTTAGATTAACTTACTGCGAATATACACACTTGTAGATATATTACAATACCCTTCGCAATTTAAATTGACTTTTATCCTGAAAAAAGTCGGCAGCTCTTGCTACATTAGCAATCTGGAACCAAAAACAACAGATATGTTCGCCAAAGAAGTTTA
>CAZFIF010000097.1:210-8810 GCA_964519065.1 uncultured Rikenella sp. | reverse complement strand
GTTTTTCAACGGCAAGATTCTGCCCGTGGCACTGTCGGTGCCGTGACAGGCAGTCGGCAGTCGGCACTCGGCAGTCGGCACTCAACAGTTGGCACTCAGCACTCGGCAGTCGGCAGTCGGCAGTCGGCAGTCGGCAGTCGGCACTCGGCAGTCGGAAGGCAGCAGGCAGTAGAGGGGCGAGCGTCAATAAATGACCCGGTGGGTCATTTTAGTGAGCAGCCAGATGGAGGGGGAGATCAGGCTGTATGTAACTAATTGATTATCTGTAAATTAAAGACTGCGGACTGCGGACTGAAGACCGGATCACCCTACGTATTTCCTGACTCTGACTTTGCCGTTGGCTGCCAGGTAGCCGTTGAAGGCCAGTGCTTTGAGCTCGTCCTCGCCTGGATAGACAAAGACCGGGGCAATCTTGCCAACCATTTCAGTGATGCGGTTGACATGAGCCTTGTCAAATGCCAGTCCGCCTGTCAGAACGATTGCATCAACCTCTCCTTTAAGCACGGCAGCCATTGCTCCTATCTCCTTGGCTGTCTGATAGCTGCAACCATCGATGATTTGTGCGGCACTGGCATCTCCCTCCCCTGCACGCCTGTTTACCTCTTCAAAGCTGTTCGTGCCCAGGTAGGCTACCATTCCTCCCTTGCCGGCCAGCATCGACTTAATATCATCATGTGAATAGTTACCACTGAAGCATATAGCGGCCAGCTGTGCGGCAGGAAGCCCCCCGGATCTCTCGGGAGAGAAGGGACCATCGCCATTGAGGGCATTATTGACATCCACCACTCTGCCCCTGCGGTGTGCTCCAACGCTTATGCCTCCTCCCATATGAGCCACGATGAGGTTTAAATCCTCATACTCCTTACCGACAGACTCCGCATAGATTCTTGCCACCGCCTTCTGGTTCAGTGCGTGAAAGATTGATTTGCGGGAGATCAGGGGATGCCCGGAGAGCCGGGCTACCGGCTCCAGCTCATCAACCACCACGGGGTCAACTATATACGCCCTGGCATCGGGCAGCTTTGCTACTATCATATCAGCCAGCAGGGCTCCCAGGTTGCTTGCATGTTCACCGTTGACCGCCTCCGAAAGGTGCTTCTTCATCAGCTCATTGACCTCATATACTCCTGACTCGATCGGGTTGACAAGTCCTCCCCTGCCAACAACAACAGCAATGTCAGATAGTCTCGTGCCCTCGTTTTCCAGGGCTTCCATAATCAGCCGATACCTGAATGGAAGCTGCTCTGTCATAGAGGAGAATCCTGCCAGCTCTTCAGCATCATGTCTCAGCGTTCTTTCAAACAGCATCTCAGTACCCCTGGCAAGGGCAAACTTGGTGCTGGTTGAACCGGGGTTGACAGCAAGTATGAGTTTACCGTTCATCAAATTCAGTTCTTTGAAGATGCCATCAGGCATGCCAGTGCCACACAGTAATATTTTGACAGTTCGCTTTCGCTCCTGGACATCAGCACCACTGGTTTCGTGGTTCCGCAGATCATCCCGGCAAGTTCTCCTTCGCCGAACAGCATCAATCCCTTATAGAATGGGTTGCACGCTTCGAGTGAGGGGAAAAGCAATATATCGGCATCTCCCTCCAGTGGAGTATCAACTCCCTTGATCTCGACGCTCTGAGGGTCACATGCGAGGAAAATGTCAACCGGTCCGTCCATGATACATTCGGATATCTGGCCGCGCTCAGCCATTTTACACATCACGGAATAGTCGAGGCTGTTCGGAAAGTGGTTGCTCACCTTTTCGGAGGCACCTACCAGAGCTACGCGGGGTTTACGAATGCCGAACCTTCGGGTCATCCCGATAGCATATTCAGCCATTGCCACCTTCTGGTCGAGGTCCGGAAATGGGATTACAGCCGTATCGGTAATAAAGAGCAGCTTTCTGTATTTGGGTATCTCCACGGCGCACACATAGCTCATGACTGCCTTCGGGGGAAGCAACCCATGCTCCTTATCCATCACTGCTTTCAGGAACTTGTCGGTACCAACGAGGCCTTTCATGACTATGTCAGTCTCCCCATCTCCTGTCATCCTTACGGCCATCCCGGCAGCAACCCTTTCATTTTCAGCTTCGATTACTGTAAAAACCCCGTAGTCTATACCTTTTTCGCTGCAGGTCCTGATGATCTGTTCCTTCTGTCCGATCATGAATGCTTCAACAAAACCCTCTTTCACTGCACGGTAGAGTGATCCAACGGTATTGGGATCCTGAGCCCAGGCGACTGCGATTTTGAATTTCCTGCCTGATGACCTGACGGTATCAGCCATCTGACCGAGGCTGGTTATCATGATATCAAGGTCTTGAGATTGCTGCGGCGAGAAGTATGCTGTAGTATTTTGCCTGGTCTGAATCGCTTCTGGATGTAAGCACTATTGGTGCAGTAGCACCAAGGATCACGGCAGCGACACCGGAATGGGCAAAGAAGACCAGCGACTTGTAAAGCACATTTCCAACCTCAATATCGGGCATCAGCAGCAGGTCGGTATCACCTGCAACATCACTCTTTATGCCCTTATGGTTGGCACTCTCAAGGCTTATGGCATTGTCAAATGCCAGTGGACCGTCGATAATACAGTTCTTTATCTGGTCACGCTGGTTCATCTTCGAGAGCAGGGCCGCATCGAGGGTAGCCTGCATATTCTCGCTGACCATCTCCACAGCCCCCAGCACTGCCACCTTGGGCATCTCTATCCCAAGCTTGTTGAGGCAGGCAACGGAGTTATTGACAATGGAGATCTTGTCCTGAAGGTTAGGGGCAATATTCATGGCAACATCGGTAACTGCGATGAGCTTATGGTATGCCTCCACCTCAAATATTGCAAAGTGAGAGAGCAGTGCCCCGGATCTCAGACCCCACTCCTTATTGAGCACAGCCCTGAGAAGGGATGAGGTTCCCACCTTGCCCTTCATCAGTATGTCCGCCTGATTGCTTCGCACCATCTTGACGGCAATCTCCACCGCCATTTCAGTGTCGGGTTCATGGATCACTCTTACCCCGGTAAGATCAAGGTTATGATCAGATGCGATCTTTTGCACGGCCTCCTTGTCACCTACCAGGATCGGTTCGATAAATCCGTCCCTCGCTGCCATGATAGCCGAGGCAAGCGAATTCTGGTCCTGTGCCGCAGCCAGCACCATTCTCCTGGTAGGTCTGTCAACCAGCAGCTCTTTAAGTTCTTCAAGGTGTCTTAATACCATGATATACAGCAATTATACATTTAACTTCTCAACTATTGCTTTAGTATCTGATGCTATAACATATTCTTCATCTGTGGTCACCACCATCACTTTGACCTTTGAGGTGGGTTTTGAAATAATCAGGTCTTTACCCTTCACTCCGTGATTGATCCCGGTATCGATCTCTATTCCCATATACTCCATGTTGGTGCATATCATTTTCCGGGCATTGAAATCGTTCTCTCCCACCCCGGCGGTGAATATCAGGAGGTCAAGTCCGTTCAGGGCAGCAACGTATGCACCGATAAACTTTTTAATCTTGTAGGCATACATGTTGAGTGCCAGCAGGGCCTTCTGGTTACCCTCCCCAGCGGCCAGCTCAAGGTCGCGCATGTCTGACGACAGCTGTGAGATGCCTGCCACGCCGCTCTTCTTGTTTATCATGTTGTTCACGCCGCTGACACTGAGTTCCTCTTTATCAGCCAGGTAGAGCAGTACTCCGGGATCTATCTCTCCTGTACGGGTACCCATTATCAGTCCGTCCACGGGCGTGAATCCCATTGATGTATCGACTGACCTCCCGTTATCTATGGCAGTTATCGAGGCCCCGTTGCCCAGGTGGCATGTTATGATTTTTGAGGAGGAATATTCCATCCCAAGCAACCTGCATGCCTTTTCTGCGACATACCTGTGGCTGGTACCATGAAAGCCATATTTACGGATTCTGTATTTCTCATAGTATTCGTAAGGGATGGCATACATGTATGCATAGTCAGGCATTGTCTGGTGGAATGAGGTGTCAAAGACCGCTACCTGTGGTATTCCGGGAAGAAGTTTCTCGCATGAGAGTATGCCCTTGAGGTGTGCCGGGTTATGCAGGGGTGCAAGCTCGGCGCATTTTTCTATGTCACGTTTGACATCATTGTCTATAAGCACCGACTCCTTGAAATTCTCACCCCCATGTGCCACGCGGTGTCCCACAGCCTTAATCTCTTCAACTGTCTTTATCACTCCGTACACCGGGTGCACCAGAGCCTCCATCACCATATTTATACCTACGGTATGGTCAGGGATGTCAAGCACCACCTTATAGTTATCCTTTCCGGTCGGCTTATGTGTCAGTATGCCATCCGTCAGTCCGATGCGTTCCAGTAGTCCCTTGGCCAGGACCACGGATCCGTTTTTCATGTTAAACAGCTGATACTTGATGGATGAGCTGCCGCAGTTAAGAACCAGTATTATCATTCGATTGTTATTATTTGGTGATGCCTGCTGCCTGGTTGGCAGTTATGGCTATTACGTTAATTATGTCACTTACCGAGCAACCCCGTGAGAGGTCGTTTATCGGGGCGGCCATGCCCTGGAGTACCGGGCCTATTGCCTGCGCGTGTGCCAGGCGTTCCACCAGCTTGTAGGCGATGTTACCGCACTCCAGGTTGGGGAAGACAAGTACGTTTGCCTTGCCGGCGATCTTGCTGCCAGGGGCTTTCTTCTGACCTATAGCCTCAATCAGTGCTGCATCGGCCTGAAGCTCACCTTCGAACATAAATTCCGGGGCCATCTCCCTTGCCATTTTAGTTGCACTCACCACTTTATCTACCATTGGATGTCTGGCGCTGCCCATCGTTGAAAAGCTGAGCAGTGCCACTTTAGGTTCCACTCCCACTATTGCCTTTGTTGTACGTGCTGTTGCCACGGCTATCTCCGCCAACTCCTTGTCGGTAGGATCAGGATGTACAGCTCCGTCAGCAAAGACTATAATGCCGTCTGACCCGAACTCCTTGTCCTTCAGTATCATAATAAATGCCCCCGATACTACTGAGATGCCCGGGGCGGTTTTCACCAGCTGGAATGCTGGTCTCAACACATCTCCCGTGGTGTTTCTGGCACCGGCAACCTCACCATCAGCATCACCGCTCTTAATCATCATCACGCCAAGATAGAGAGGATCTTCTATCAATCGTGAAGCCTCTTCAACCGTCAGTCCCTTACTGCGACGGAGCTCCACCATAAGGTCCGTGTACTGTTGCTTTTTCGCATGGTCAGCCGGGTTGACAATATCAGCCTTTTCTATATTCTTCAGACCAAATGAGTCGGCCAGTGATCTGATCTCCGAAGGGTTGCCGAGAAGTGTTAAGCGAGCTATTCCCTCTGCCAGGACGGTATCTGCGGCCTTCAGGGTCCTCTCCTCAGTGCCCTCGGGTAGAACAATCATTTTATTGTACCGTTTGGCATTCAATTTGATCTGTTCAAGCAATTCCATTGTATATCAATAGTTTAGTTAATTTATCGTGTCGGGTTAAAAGTACGAAAAAAGTGCAACCCTGCAAATGAAGCCTACATGATTATAGTCAGATTTTTAAATTTTTAGCTATTTTTTTTTAAAAGATTGTATCACCTTCCCGGCAATAGCATCAAATATCTATTTTTGATGATCAAAATGGCAAAAGATGCGGGTTGACATTACCACGGCGGAGTTGGAAAGGCTCAGAGGGATGATGAAGGGAGAGTTGAGATACGACTTTTCCACGCGGCTGATGTATGCCACCGACGCCTCAATATACCGCGAGGAGCCGTTGGCTGTTGCTTATCCCATGGACTGTGATGACATCAGGCAGCTTCTCACCTTTGCCTCGTCGCACGGTATCGGCATAATTCCGCGGGCCGCCGGGACCTCGCTCGCAGGCCAGGTTGTGGGATCAGGGATCATTGCCGATCTCTCCCGTCATTTCGGTAGGATCATCGAGATCAACCTGCAGGAGAAGTGGGTGAGGCTGGAGCCCGGGGTGGTACCTGACGAGCTTAATGACAGACTAAGGGAGTACGGTTTGTTTTTCGGGCCTGAGACCTCAACCTCCAACAGGTGCAACATGGGAGGTATGATAGGAAACAACGGCTGCGGCCTTCACTCTCTTGTTTACGGGTCAGTCAGGGATCATATCATCGAGGTAAAGGCGCTGCTCCACGACGGATCTGAGGTCGTTTTCGGCGAGATTACGGAGGAGGAGTACAGGCAGAAGTGCACCCTGGAGACTACTGAAGGCGATATTTACAGGGAGATAGAGAGCATAATGTCGGATAGCGCAAACCGCGAGTCAATAATACGTGATTATCCTGATAAGACCATCCCCCGCCGCAATACCGGTTATGCACTGGACGACCTGCTCTACAGTGAGCCCTTCACTGGCGGTGCGGGCCGCGGGGTCAACCTGGCGCGACTGATAGCAGGTTCGGAAGGTACCATGGCCATAGTCACCGAGGCTACGCTGGGGCTGGTGCCGTTGCCTCCACCGTTAAAGGCACTTTCGTGTGTTCACCTGCATCACCACAATGAGGCATTCAGGGCTAACCTCATAGCACTGAATCATAAGCCATGGGCTGTTGAGCTTATGGATAATCACATTCTCTCCCTGGCTTCAAAGGTTGAGGGTCAGAGGCGAAACAGGTTCTTCATTGAAGGAGAGCCGGGGGCACTGTTGATAGTTGAGTTCTGCGGGGAGAGCAGTGATGAGATCACTGCAGCAGCGGAAGCCATGGAGGCAGAGATGCGCCGTGAGGGGCTGGGATATGCCTTCCCGGTGGTGTGGGGCAGCGATGTCAAACGAGTCTGGGACCTGCGCAAGGCAGGACTCGGTATCCTTTCCAACATGCCGGGAGATGCCAAGCCAATATCCCTGATTGAGGACTGTGCAGTTGATGTCAGGAAGCTGGGTGATTTTGTGGGCGAGATTGAGGAGATGCTTGTCTCCTATGGCAAGGAGTCGGTCTATCATGCACATATCGGTACCGGCGAACTGCACATAAGGCCACTGATAAACCTCAAGGATGCCGGGGAGGCAGGGCTGCTGCGCACCATCGGGGAGAAGACAGCCCTCATCGTTAAAAAGTACCGGGGTTCGATGAGTGGCGAACATGGTGACGGCCGACTCAGGGGAGAATTCATACCGCTGATAATAGGAGAGCATAACTACCTGCTAAACAAAAGGATAAAAAATGTTTTCGATCCCCATAACATTCTCAACCCGGGGAAAATAGTCGACACCCCTCCCATGGACAGCTCCCTTCGGTATATCCCTGGTAAGCCCACGCCGGAGCTGGTGACATACTATGATTTCTCCGACAGCGGAGGTGTGGTACGTGCTGCTGAGAAGTGCAACGGATCGGGCGACTGCCGGAAGAGCAGTGCCATAGGAGGCACTATGTGTCCCAGCTATATGGCCACCCACGACGAAAGGCTGACAACCCGTGCTAGGGCCAACATATTGAGGGAGATGCTTTATGCCGACAGGGACAACCCGTGGGACAGCAGTGAGATATATGAGGTGCTGGATCTCTGTCTCTCATGCAAGGGATGCCGCAGTGAGTGTCCCTCAGGAGTCGACATAGCCAAGCTCAAGTCGGAGTTCCTGCAGCATTACAATGACATTCACCCGCCATCGCTGCGCACCCGTCTGATAGCCTCACTGCCCGGGATCTATGCTCTCTTTTCTCAGGTTCCGGCTCTGTTCAACTTCTTCGCATCGAATAAGGTTACTTCGCTCATAATCAAGAATATTACTGGTTTTGCCACCGCCCGCAGCATCCCTCCCCTGGCACCTGTTACCTTCCGGCGGTGGCTGAAGAGGAATATTGAAAGAATCAATCCGGCGCAGCCTGTTGGTGAGTTATGCCTGTTTGTTGATGAGTTCACCGATCACAATGATGCTCATGTGGGGATCAGCGCCGTAAATCTTCTGACTGCGCTGGGATACCGCGTTATCACCGTCAGACATCCTGCCAGTGCCAGGACATACATCTCAAAGGGTTTTCTTCGCAGGGCAAAGAAGCTTATTATCAAAAACATTGAGATTTTTACCCCTCTTGTCAGCGACATCCGGCCGCTGGTGGGAATTGAGCCCTCGGCAATTCTCGGGTTCAGGGATGAATTTCCTGATCTTGCCGGTGAGGAGTACCGCCAGCAGGCACTGGATCTTGCCAGTAACACATATACTCTGGAGGAATTTATTGTTCATGAGTACAGGGCAGGCAGAATAGCCTGTGACAGCTTCCGCAGTGATCCTGCGGATATCCTGGTGCATGTCCACTGCCAGGAGAAGGCAATAACCACCTCTGCTCCTGTTCTTGAGGCGCTAAGCATCCCCGCAGGTTACAGGGTCAGTGAGATACCGTCGGGCTGTTGCGGCATGGCAGGGGCCTTCGGTTACGAAAAAGAGCACTATGACCTCTCGCAGAAGGTAGGAGAGCTGGTACTCTTCCCCGATGTGAGGGCTGCCTCGGCAGATGCTATCGTCGTTGCGCCGGGAACCAGTTGCCGTCATCATGTAAAAGACGGTACGGGCAGGGTTGCCCTGCATCCGGCGGAGGTACTTTACGCTGCGCTCAGGAGAAAGGGGTAGGGAACAGAGGGG
>CAZFIF010000097.1:0-110 GCA_964519065.1 uncultured Rikenella sp. | reverse complement strand
CGAGCGTCAATAAATGACCCGGTGGGTCATTTTAGCGAGCAGCCGGATTGAAGGGGGGGCGAGCGTCAATAAATGACCCGGTGGGTCATTTTAGCGAGCAGCCGGATTGA
>CAZFIF010000096.1:0-8816 GCA_964519065.1 uncultured Rikenella sp. | reverse complement strand
CCATGAAGCTCAACCCTGCGGCCTCCATGTTTGCAATGAGCTGGCCGGAGTTCGCAAACATACATCCCTTCGTCCCTGCCGGCCAGGCTGAGGGGTATCACAGGCTGATGCAGGAGCTGGGTGAGGCGCTGAAGGAGATCACCGGTTTTGATGCGGTCTCGTTCCAGCCCAACTCCGGTGCTGCGGGAGAGTATACAGGGCTGATGGTCATCAGGCAGTATCACATAAGCCGAAATGAAGGCCACCGCAATGTGGCGCTGATACCCTCCTCCGCTCATGGCACCAACCCCGCAAGCGCAGCAATGGCAGGCATGAAGGTGGTTGTGGTGGAGTGCGATGACCATGGTAACATCAGTGTTGAAGATCTGAGGAAGAAGGCAGTTGAGAACCGTGACAGCCTCAGTGCTGCGATGATCACCTATCCTTCAACGCACGGCGTCTTTGAAGAGGCTATTGTGGAGATGATCGGCATCATTCACGGGAACGGCGGACTGGTCTATATGGACGGTGCCAATATGAACGCACAGGTGGGGCTGACCAGCCCCGGCCATATAGGAGCCGACGTGTGCCATCTCAACCTGCACAAGACATTTGCCATTCCCCATGGCGGCGGCGGACCGGGCATGGGACCCATTCTCTGCAACAGCAAGCTGGCAGAGTTTCTTCCCTCGCATCCGGTGGTGAAGACCGGTGGCAGCCACGGAATTACGGCCGTAGCGGCAGCACCGTTCGGCAGCGCTCATATACTGACTATCAGCCATGCCTATGTGATGATGCTGGGCGCTGAAGGACTTACAAAAGCAACGGTCTATGCCATCCTCAACGCCAACTACCTGGCTGCTGCACTGAAAGAGAGGTTCAGAGTGCTTTACACAGGTGTTAACGACCGCTGTGCCCATGAGATGATCCTTGACTGCCGTGGCTTCAAGGATGCCGGGGTGGATGAGTCGGATATAGCCAAGAGGCTGATGGATTACGGTTTTCATGCACCTACCCTGTCATTCCCTGTACACGGTACTCTTATGGTTGAGCCGACAGAGTCGGAGCCAAAGGCAGAGCTCGACAGGTTCATTGATGCCATGAGAAGCATATGGCAGGAGATAGAGGAGATAAGGAAAGGTAAGGCAGACAGGGAGGATAACGTGCTTAAGAATGCACCCCATACAGCCGCGTCGGTTATCTCCGACGGATGGAGCCATGCCTATCCGCGCGAGAAAGCTGCCTATCCGCTGCCATGGATCGCCGAGAACAAATTCTGGCCTTCGTCGGGCAGGGTTGACAACGGCTACGGAGACCGCAACCTGGTATGCTCATGCGCACCTATCGACACGTACAGATTCGGAACGTTGAGCTTCGATACGGAATAATTGACTATATTGTGACAATCCCCTGACAGGGCTTGACATCATCCGGACTGTGGTGCATGTCCGCCTTGTCGTATTATAAATTCAGAAGAGAGATGGATACCATTCATAAATATGAGATGGGAATCGTGGGCAACTGCTCATTCCTGGCCTATATCAACAAGAGCGCAGATGTAACATGGATGTGTCTGCCCCGTTTTGACAGCAGCTTCCTCTTCGGTTCACTGCTTGACGGCAAAAAGGGAGGAGAGTTTTCCATCAGACCCTCGGGCGATAACTTCTATACCTTTCAGTCATATATCCGCAATACCAACATCCTGACCACCGAGTTCTCCACTGACGATGGCAAGTTCAGGGTTACGGACTTTGCCCCAAGGTTTTATCAGTACGACCGCTACTACCGGCCCCTGATGCTCATACGCAAGATTGAGCCAATTGAGGGCAACCCGTTTATCAATGTAAGGTGTGAACCTGTAGGGAGTTACGGTGCTTTCAAGCCCGAGATCGTTGCCGGCAGCAACCATATCAGGTTTCTGAATCTCGAGTCGCAGGTCAGGCTGACAACCAATATACCGCTTACATACATAGTCAATAACCAGTCTTTCCTCCTGAATGACACCTGTTACCTGGCATTCACCTACGGAGTGCCCCTGGAGGCACCGCTGGAGGCTACTGCCGAGGAGTTTCTGGATAAAACCGCCAAGTACTGGCTTCACTGGATCAAGACCACCTCTATCCCCAACATATTTCAGGATGAGATCATCAGGTCAGCATTGGTGCTGAAGCTTCATCAATATGAGGACACGGGCGGCATCATAGCCTCAGGGACCACCAGCCTGCCTGAGGCCCCGGGGGCAGGTAGGAACTGGGATTACCGCTATTGCTGGATGAGGGACTCCTACTACACCCTCAATGCCTTCAACAATCTTGGCCACTTTGAAGAGCTGGAGCGCTACTTCCTCTATATCCAGAATATCATTCTTTCGGAGCAGAAGAAGATAAGGCCGATGTACACCATCGCCGGCACTGCGGTTCCCAAGGAGAAAGAACTGGATCTCGAGGGTTATCTCTCGAACAAACCCGTTCACCTGGGCAATGACGCCTATAACCAGGAACAGTATGACATCTACGGGCAGGTGCTTGCCAGCCTCCTGCCGCTATATATTGACAGACGGCTGAACTACCTATCCTACAGCAAGTCCAGGGAGGTCATCAACTGGCTTCTCAGTCGCATTGAGGAGACGATGGACAGGCCTGATGCCGGCATCTGGGAGTTCCGCAACAAGATGCAGGAGAACTGCTACACCTTCCTCTTTCACTGGGCCGGTGCCAGAGCAGCGGAGAAGATAGGAGCCAGCTTTGCTGACAACGATATGAAGAGGAGGGCCGAGAAGCTGGCTGTCAGGGCATCAGAAAAGATCGAGATGTGCTACCAGGCTGACTTTAAGGCATATATGCAGGCTATCGGGAATAAAAATTATGACGCCGCCACCATCCATCTCATCACCATGAATTACCTGGATCCGGCAGGTGTGAGGGCCAGGGATCACCTTGACGCCCTGGCGGAACATCTGAAGACTGAAGAGGGACTGCTCTACAGGTATGTCCATGAGGATGACTTCGGCAAGCCGGAGACAACCTTCCTTGTATGCGCATTCTGGTACGCTGAGGCGCTGGCCTGTACGGGCAGGGTGGATGAGGCTATGATAACCATTGAGAAGCTCCTGGAGTTCTCGAATCACCTGGGGCTCTTCAGCGAAGACGCCGGACGCGACGGCAGCCAGTGGGGCAACTTTCCTCAGACCTACAGCCACGTGGGGCTGATGAATGCAATATACCGTATAGCAGCCAGGCTTGACAAGCCGGTATTTCTATGAAACAAACATAATGAGCACAGGAGGACCTTCAGAGCCTTAAAGGCCGGTCCTCCTAAAAACCATGCAAGATGGACAAAAGCAAACCAGCAGATTATAAAAGGATAGTGATAGTAGCTTACAGGCTGCCTTTCTCTCTCAAGCACCGCAACGGTAAGCTTACCGCTGTTCAGAACACCGGCGGACTGGTCTCCGCCGTGCTTTCACTTACCCAGAGAATGAAGTCCGGCAGCCAGAATGAAGCTATGGAAAAAACTGTATGGGTTGGCAAGGGGGAGTACGACAATGAGCGTCTGAACTCACTTCCTGAGGTAAAGGAGACCTTTGAACTCAGCTCGGTGAGGATACCTGAAAGTGTGAATGAGAAGTTCTACGGGGGTTTTTGCAATGACCTTATCTGGCCGCTGTTCCATTATTTCCCGTCGATGGCTGTCTTCGGACATGGCTATTTTGAGAGTTATAAGAAGGCAAATGAGCTGTTTTATAAGGAGTTGCGAAAGATAATCCGGCCGGGCGACTTTGTCTGGATACATGACTACCAGCTCTTTCTTCTGCCGGCAATGGTTCGTGAAGAGTTTCCCGAAGCATCGGTAGCATTTTTTCTGCACATTCCGTTCCCGGCATATGAGGTCTTCCGTATTATGCCCGACGGATTCCAGAAGGCTATCCTGCAGGGACTGCTGGGTGCTGACCTCATCGGGTTTCACACTCATGACTATGCACAGCACTTTCTGAAATCAGTACGGAGAAGCCTCGGCTATGACATTTCGCTCAACACGGTCACGGCTGAGGATGTCTATTCGAGGGCAGACGCCTTCCCCATCAGCATAGACTTCAATAAATTCCATGATGCGGTTTTATTGCCGGAGACGGAGAAATTCATCTCACGGATACGTAAGCAGAAGAGAGACCGTCTGCTGATCTTCTCCGTTGACAGGCTTGACTACACGAAGGGTTTCCTCAACAGGCTCTCAGCCTTCGAGCTATTCCTGGAGCGTTATTCCGGAATGAGGGGTAGGGTGATCTTCAATATGGTAATGGTGCCCTCGCGTGACACTATCGTTCGTTACCAGGAGATGAAAAAGGAGATAGAAGCTACTGTGGGACGCATAAACGGTAAGTACGGCACACTGGACTGGAATCCCATCATCTACCAGTACAGGTCGTTGAAGTTCAATGAGCTGGTAGCTCTCTATTCACACAGTGACGTTGGTCTGTTGACACCCCTCCGCGACGGGATGAACCTGGTAGCCAAAGAGTATGTAGCCGCCCAGCATGAAAGGGCAGGCATGCTTATACTGAGCGAGCTTGCCGGTGCTGCAGCGGAGATGGGGGAGTCAGTGCTGGTCAATCCGTCAGACATAGGTCAGATGGCTGATGCCATATATGAAGCACTGACGATGAAGGATGATGAGAAACAGAAGCGCCTCGGGGCTATGAAAAACAGGATTCGCGACTATGATGTCTTCTCATGGGCTGATGACATACTCCGTACAACCGTTAAGGTAAAGGCTGACAGGGAGAGTTACCATATCAGGCTAATAAACAAGGATATAGAAGACAGGATTATTACATCATTCTGCAAGGCTGCGTCGCCGGTTCTGTTCCTCGATTATGATGGCACAATGGTGCCGATACGCGAGTTACCTGAGCTGGCGGTTCCTGAAACAACACTGATGGATATGACTATGAGGCTGGCATCGGTCACCGAACTGGTGATCATCAGCGGCAGGAACAGGGACTTCCTTGACAAGTGGTTTTCGGAGGTTAATGTGACCCTGGTGGCGGAACACGGCGCCTTTATCAGGTATGCAGGCGGGGAGTGGGAGTCGTCACTCGGTCAGGATGCTACCTGGAAAGAGGGTATAATGCCCGTCATGAGCAGGTTCACCAACCGCTGCAAAGGCTCTTTTATCGAGGAGAAGAGGGCTTCACTCTCATGGCACTACCGGAACGCCGACGAGGATCTGTCGGCACTCAGGGCCATAGAGCTTAAGAGCGAGCTGGATGAGATGATACTGAATATGCCGTTGCAGATCATTGACGGTCATAAGGTTGTGGAGGTAAAGATGGCCGGTTACAATAAAGGCACCGCGGCGATGAAACTGACAGCATCCGGGAGGAATGACTTTATCCTGGCCATTGGTGACGACAAGACTGACGAGGAGCTTTTTGCTGCTCTCCCTGACAGTGCTGTCACGATAAAGGTAGGCAAGGGCCCCACAATAGCCAACTACAACTTCACAAGGCAGACGTCGGTGATCCGTTTCCTGGAAAAGATGATAGAGTCCCGCGAGAAGCAGGAGTGCAGTTAATCCGGAATTGTGATTATTACTGAACTGCTACCGGCAGCCGGTCACAATATCAGAACAGATCTTCGATCACCATTGAATAGAGCTCGGTCTGGGAGATGCCATACACCGCAGCCTGTTTGGGAAGAATGCTCTCAGGCGTCATCCCCGGAATAGTATTTATCTCAAGGAACTGCGGTCCGTCGGGTGTGATTATAAAGTCGACCCTTACAATACCCTTGCATCCAAGCAGGTCACATATCTCTGAGGAGAGCTCCTGGATCCTTTTTGTCATTTCGTCAGTCAGCCGTGCCGGGGTGATCTCCTCGGAGAATCCTTCGGTATATTTTGCCTCATAGTCGAAGAACTCCTTTTTCGAAACCACCTCAGTAACAGGCATCACTATCTTTTTGTTTTTGGTCTTAACCACGCCACAAGCCACCTCGGTGCCCGGCATGAAGGATTCCACCAGCACTTCGTCTCCCTCCGTCAGTGCCGCCTCCATTGCAGCTGCGAACTCGCCCACCTCCTTCACCTTGGTCACGCCGAAGCTGGAGCCACTGGCATTGGGTTTGACGAAACAGGGCAGGCCGATCTCTGTAGCTATCCTTTCGGCATCGTAATGTTGCCCTTTTCTTATCAGCAGCCCACCGGACATGGGTATCCCGTATTCAAAGAGGTACAGTTTGCATGCCTGTTTGTTGAATGTCAGTGCCGACACGAAAGAGCTGCAGCTGGAATAGGGTATCCCCGTCATGTCAAAGTAACCCTGCAGGAGCCCATCCTCACCCGGGGTGCCGTGAATGGCAATGAAGGCGGCATCAAACCTGACCTTATCGTCATCAAGCATCAGTGAGAAGTCATTCTTGTCTATGCTGAAAATCCGTCCTTTTGGGTC
This sequence comes from uncultured Rikenella sp., assembly GCA_964519065.1. GTDB lineage: Bacteria > Bacteroidota > Bacteroidia > Bacteroidales > VadinHA17 > SR-FBR-E99. The sequence goes on along the minus strand of CAZFIF010000096.1, from coordinate 2,389 downwards.
TTCCCAGAACCAGTCGATCCCCCTGACTGTGATAATGTAGGTTTCATACCTCCCTTTCAGTGCTGAGGCAACACCCTCGGCGCTTCTGACCGACACAGGGTACTCTGATGAATTCCCCCCGGCAATGATGGCAACAGTCTTCATTAGATTATATTTTTATTATTTCATAGCTCTTATTGAACTTACATGTAGTAGAACAATCAACTTCTTTTGCGGGTTACTGCTCATGTAAGTTTCATGATCCTGCTGTTTTGCCCCAAAATTACATTATTTAATATCGCATATAGACTCTACCCGAAAAAAGATCATCGTCAATTTGCCTGTACAAAATCAACCGTTTTTATGTAAGTTTGGGTCTGAAACAAAACAGACTGAAAAATGGAAAAGAAACCTTTAGGCAGGATAGGGGTCATTGTGATCGTTCTTGTTGTTCTGCTGCTGATTGTATCATGGGGTGTCGGTATTTATAACAAGATCATCCCGATGAATGAGAAGGTATCCACCGAGTGGAGCAATGTAGAGACGCAGTATCAGCGCCGGGCGGATCTTATCCCCAATTTTGTAAATACTGTCAAGGGAGCTGCCGATTTTGAGCAGGAGACACTGACAAGGGTCATTGAGGCCAGGGCCAGTGCCACACAGATGACCATTGATCCTTCCAACATCACCCCGGAACAGTTACAGCAGTTCCAGGCAGCACAGAGTGAAGTAAGCTCGGCTTTGCAGCGCCTGATGGTGGTGGTGGAGCGCTACCCCGACATCAAGGCCACGCAGAACTTCCGTGACCTGCAGGTTGAGCTTGAAGGTACGGAGAACAGGATAGCCGTTGCCCGGAACAACTTCAATGACGCCGCCAGGGAGTACAACACCTTTATCAAACAGTTCCCGAACAATCTCATCGCCTCTCTCTCAAAGTTTGATTCAAGACCCTATTTTGAGGCACAGGAGGGCACGGAGACAGCCCCCACGGTTCAGTTCTGAGTATCCGGTGATGAAGGCTGCATCATTTTTCACTGCTGAGCAGCAGGAGACTATTGTCAGGGCCATCAGGGAGGCTGAGCATGCAACCTCGGGTGAGATACGGGTGCATGTGGAGACCTCATGCAAGGCCGATGTCCTTGACGAGGCAGCCTGGCTCTTCAGAAAGCTGGGGATGCACAAGACTGCCGACCGTAACGGGGTGCTGATCTATCTTGCCCTGAAAGAACGGAGCTTTGCAATAATAGGTGACAGCGGCATAAACAGCGTAGTGCCCATAGGCTTCTGGGATAACATACGTGATCACATGACGATGCGGTTCAGCGAGGAGAGGTTCGCCGAGGGTCTCGCCGAAGGGATACTCATGGCCGGCGAGCAGCTCAAGGAACATTTCCCCTACACAGGGAATGATATCAATGAGCTCTCTGATACAATATCCTTTGATATCACTGAACCGGGACTATGATCATGAAGAGGTTGACTGTTATAGCGGCTATATTACTGTTCATGATTGCACCCCTGGCGGTGACCGGACAGGCGTTGCTGCCCAGGCCCGACCCGCCGCGGCTCGTCAATGACTTTGCCGGGGTGCTCTCCGCCGCAGAGCTGAAGGCGCTGGAGGATAAGCTTGTCATTTTCAATGATACCACATCGAACCAGATAGCCGTGGTGATAGTGGATGACCTCCAGGGATACGACAGGTCTGACTTTGCCTTCAGGGTAGCCAGGGACTGGGGTGTTGGCCAGGGCGATTTCAATAACGGGGTTCTCATCCTGGTGAAGACCAAGACGGAGCGGTCTGACGGTCAGATCTTCATTGCAACCGGCTACGGCCTTGAGGGAGCCATCCCCGACATAGCATGTGCTGAGATCATCGACAGGGAGATACTGCCGCAATTCCGGTCAAACGACTATTACGGCGGTCTCGATGCCGGTACGGACGTGCTTATGTCACTTGCCGCCGGGGAGTACAGTTACGACAGTTATGCCGGGGGAGCCTCTTCAGGAACGGTTCCCGGCATTATCTTCTTCATCATTCTCATTATCTTCATTGTGGCTATCTCTTCCGGTAGCTCCAACAACCGGCATATCGGAAGGCGCGGCACGCAGAACATTCCGCTGTGGCTACTCCTGGGCATGCTTGGCGGAGGACGGTCGCACAGCGGCAACTGGGGCGGCTTCACCGGCGGCGGTGGCAGCGGCGGCTTTTCCGGTGGTGGCGGTTTTGGAGGCTTTGGCGGCGGCAGCTTCGGCGGCGGCGGCGCAGGGGGATCCTGGTAGAATTTGCGATTTGCGATTGTCGATTTTCGATTGAGGTTTGCGATTGTCGATTTTCGATTGAGGTTTGCGATTTGTGATTTTCGATTGAGGTTTGCGATTGTCGATTTTCGATTGAGGTTTGCGATTGTTG
>CAZFIF010000095.1:7438-8889 GCA_964519065.1 uncultured Rikenella sp. | reverse complement strand
TTTGCTTTTTTCTTTTCGCCATAACAGGATAGTTTATAAAACAGCAGCATCTCCGGCGCCGATGCTGTCACAGGCCACAAAGATAGCCCACCCATGGCGGGCCTCAAGCTGCTTTTTGTAAATTTGCGAACAACCGTCACAAGGTTATCAACATGACATACCAGGAAACCGTAAGTTATCTCTACAGCCTCCTTCCGGCATACCATCGTGTAGGCAGACCGGCATACAAGGGAGACCTGAACAACACACTGGAGCTCGACAGGCTCTTTGGTCATCCTCACACAAGGTACCGTACCGTGCATGTGGCTGGCACGAACGGCAAGGGGTCTGTCTCCCACATGATAGCTGCGGTGATGCAGGCGGCAGGATGGCGGACAGGACTCTACACCTCGCCGCACCTGAAGGACTTTCGTGAACGGATAAAGGTTGACGGACAGATGATGGGAGAAGAGGATGTCATCTCGTTTGTGGAAGACCATGACGCTATGATCAGAGGTCTGCAGCCCTCCTTCTTTGAGCTGACGGTGGCCATGGCTTTCGACTGGTTTGCGCGCCGGGAGGTTGATATTGCGATAGTGGAGGTTGGAATGGGAGGCAGGCTCGATTCTACCAATATCATTACTCCAGAGCTGTCAGTGATAACCAATATCGGTCATGATCACATGGAGTTCCTGGGAGAAACCCTGGAGGCTGTTGCAGGTGAGAAGGCGGGCATTATCAAGGAGGGGGTGCCCGTGGTTATCGGTGAGACACAGGAGGAGACGGAACAGCTTTTCCGCGCGCGGGCGGCAGCGAGGAACTCATCTGTCACCTTTGCTGATTCGGTTTTCAGGTGCACCCTGGGCAGCTTTTCTGCTTCGCGGGCGAGGCGAAGCTATAGGCTGACAGACCTCCGGAATGGCTCGGTGCTGCGTGGCTATACGCCCCTGGGAGGGGAGGCGCAGCAGAAGAACATTCAGACCGTGGCTGCTGCTGTGGAGATGCTCTCCGGTTCGTTTGGGCTGCGAAGAGAGCATTTCCTTGCAGGGATGGCGGATGTGGTTGCATCAACAGGATTACTCGGCCGGTGGCAGGTACTCTCCCGCAGGCCGCTCACGGTGTGCGACACCGGCCATAACAGGGAGGGGCTGGCGTATGTCGTCAGGCAGATAGAGTCGACGCCCCGGAATAACCTGCACATGGTCATCGGGTTTGTCAGCGACAAGGACCTCTCATCCGTGCTGCCCCTCTTTCCGCGTGATGCTACTTATTATTTTACCAGGGCCTCCGTTCCCAGGGCATTGAATGAGGAGCTTCTGATGACTGAGGCAGGGAAGTACGGTCTTGGCGGAGATAGCTACCCTACAGTCGGCGAAGCTCTCGCGGCGGCGCGGGCTGCCGCCGGACCTGATGACATGATCTTCATCGGGGGGTCAACCTTTGTTGTGGCGGATGCGCTTTGATTTTCGATT
>CAZFIF010000095.1:0-7338 GCA_964519065.1 uncultured Rikenella sp. | reverse complement strand
GATCTTCATCGGGGGGTCAACCTTTGTTGTGGCGGATGCGCTTTGATTTTCGATTTCATGCAATCGCAAATCACAACTCGTACATCTCAAATAGCCATAAATCGCAACTCGCACATCGGAAATCGCAAATCCCCTAGATTGCCTCAATAGTTGAGGGTGGTTTGGTAGCTATGTTATAGGTAACCGATACCACCCCCGGCACTTCGCGCATAATCTCGGCGGCAAGAGCCTCCAGCACCTCGAAGGCCAGTCTTGTGGGAGTGGCAGTGCGGGCATCCACGCTATCCCAGCACCGCACCTCTATCTGTCGTCCGAAGTCGCGTTTGCCGTCGCGCATGCCGGTGACCCTGTCATCGTGGAGTATAGCCATATATTGAAATGCGCCGCTGCCGGCAAGCCTCTTTTCCACAATAGCTGTGGCACGCCGCACGATATCAAGCTTCACCTGTGTCACCTCACCAATGATTCTGGCAGCCAGAGCAGGACCAGGGAAGGGAATACGGTTGAAAATCCCCTCGGGCAGTCCCAGCTCCCTGCCTGTCATCCTCACACCGTCTTTGCGGAGCTGTATCAGTGGCTCAAGGATATGATAACCGAAGTTTTCCTGCGGGTCAATACCGAGTTGTGCAAAGACATTGTGCTGTCTCTTTATCCCGGCTACAGTCTCATCTACATCGGTGAGTATGGTGCCCTGCAGGAGATACCTCGCCTCGCTCTCCCTGACGATACGTCCAAACACATTCTTGTAGAATGTCTGGGTAATAGCTTCACGCTTCTCCTCGGGATCGGTAATACCGCGCAGTGCATCAAGGAACTCCTTGCGGGCATCGACTATCTCAACGGTGACGCCAAGACTCTTGAAGACAGCCACGACAGCCTCCGGCTCACCCTCCCGCATCAGGCCGTTCTGTATGAAAACAGTCCTGAGCCGGCTGCCCAGGGCCCTGTGCCCGAGCATGGTCACCACTGATGAGTCAACCCCGCCGGAGAGAGCGTTGATGGCTGTACCGCTGCCGACAGCAGCTCTTATCTCATTCACCTTCTCAGTGATGAAGGTGTCGGTGTTCAGATCCTGTGCCTTTATTTCCCGTATCATTTTCCCGGACTATTATTGGTTTTAACAAACTTACATAAAAACAGCCGATTTTGGACAGGTAGATAAAAATCGCGGCCACACGCCGGATATCCGGAGAAAATACAAAAGGCGACTGCCACAAGATTATGTGAAAGTCTTCGCCAGGGGGGTCAGAAAAACTTGACATCGCGCATCCAAAGGTTTAAATTTGACAGTTAACAGGCTTTCGTTATTTAGATAATCAAAGGAGCGTCCCGAAAATCCTTGACAGAGTAGGGAGTGGTAGCTGAAAAACTTAAGAGTAAGCACCAATAACACTATTCCGACCATGAAAAAAATTGCCATGTTATTTTCCCTGTTTTGCCTTATTGCCTCTGTGACGGTTGCGCAACCGCCTGATCCACCTCAGCTTAAAAAAGGAAATATCCTGCTTGGTGTGGCATCAACGATTTCGCTGGACGGTGCGTGGGGCTCGGAACTGATGAGCCTTGGCTTTACAAGCACAAAGAACAAGCACGGTTCAGAACCTGCCGAAGACGCTTACAAATGCACTGTCTGGAACTTTCTGCCGAGGGGTGGTTATTTTGTTATTGACAACCTGGCTGTTGGCCTTGAAACAGCAATCAGCGGCTACAAGGAAAAAGGATCCAATGACTATGATACCTGGAGTGAGTCAATGTTTGCGATTGGCCCGTGGGCCAGGTATTATTATCCGCAGGAGAAATTCTATCCGTTTGCAGAAGTGGAATTACTATTCGGTTCTGAGAAGGAATCATATAACGACAATGATTATAAATACAATGTTCTTCTTCTCGGGGTTTATATAGGTGCGGCACTGCCGCTGGGCGAAAGGGTGACCTTTGACGCAAAGCTGGGTTACGCACATGCTACCCTATCACATAAGGGATCTGGAGTTGAAGATATTGATATTAAACATCTTACTGGCGGAATTGTGATTGCAATGGGATTTTCAGTTTACCTGCCCATGCCTTAGGTTATCCCTGTCAGCTTATTTCTGTACATAAATTGAATTGTTTTCCGGATCTGCTTTCTATCCGGGAATATGTGCTGCTTTTGACCCTGCAGGAACAGTATCTAAAGCTTTTTTCATACCTTAATCGCAAAATTCAGAACCAATGAAACTAAATCTTTTTATGCTCTGCTTCCTGGTCATATCTGGCGTATTGCTTAATGCACAGGAAGGAAAGAAAATCACCATTCTGCATACCAATGACTTCCACTCACACTTTCTGGGTTACGCTCCGGAGACAGCCTATACGCCGTTCGAGACTGACGGTGATCCGACGGTGGGTGGATTTGCAAGGATTGCAGGGATTATCGCAGAAACGAGGTCGGAAAATCCCGGCATCACCCTGGTGCTTGACGGGGGCGATTGCCATATGGGAACACTCTTCCAGGCTCTGGAGCCGGAGACTGGTTTTCAGCTGAATCTGATGAGAAAGGCAGGTTACGACGTGATCGCCGTCGGAAATCATGATTTCGATTTCGGCCCCTCCAGGTTTGTGGATATGATAGACAAGGCCACGGAGAATGGAGGAGCACCTGTGCTGCTGTCCGGCAACTCCGTCACCGACCCTGCTGATCCTGCTGATGATGATTTCGAGACAGCACTCGCCGAGGGACATATAAAGAGATACCATGTTATCGAAAAAGAAGGTATAAGAATAGGGTTCTTCTCACTGTTGGGAGAAGATGCTGATGAGTCTGCCCCATATGCATGGCCGATCACCTTTGAAAAAAATGTAAAGGCAGCAAAGCGTCTGGTAAAGACCCTGGAGAAAGAGGGATGCGATATGATTATATGCCTGTCGCACAGTGGGGTGTCAAGGAACAAAAAGGGAGAATGGGCAGGAGAGGATGTTAAACTGGCCAGGAAAGTGAAAGGTATTGACCTGATTGTGTCGGGGCATACCCATGTTCTTCTGGAAGAGCCTCTCATCGCCAGCGGGGTCCCGATAGTATCCGTCGGTGACAACGGAAGGTACGTGGGTAAGGTTGAGTTGATTTACGGACCGGGAGGAAGCAGGCTTGACAGATACACGTTGATTAAGGTGGATGACAAAATCGGTGCTGATGCATCAATCCATAATGCCATTGAAGCACAGCTCGAAAAAGTCAACAGTGAGATTCTTGAACCCATCGGACTCGAGTACAAGGAGCCCGTGGCCGTGGCTCCCTACCAATTGACAGTGGAAGAGCACGGCGATATGGCGGGAAGCAACCTCGGAGGGCTCGTGGCTGATGCATTGTACCATTATGTGAACAGCGAAGGGCCGGGCACCGACATAGCAATGGTGGCCCTCGGCGTGATACGTGATCCTATACTGCCGGGAACACAGAGTGTGGCTGACCTGTTCAGGACAATGTCACTGGGATCAGGAAGAGACAAGACTCCCGGCTACGGTCTCTCGAAACTGTGGGTCACGGGGAAGGAGATAAAAAACATCGCCGAAATCCTCATCTTCCTGTCGAAATCAACCCCTTCCAATTTCTGCTATTACTCACACCTGCGTATTGAGTACGATCCTGACGGCAGAATCTTTAATAAGGTGAGGAAGATTGAACTGGCAGACAGTGAAGGCAATTTCTCCGGGTTGGATACATCCAGGGATAACGAGCAGTTATATTCAATTGTGGCTAATTCCTATATGGTTGACAACCTTGGCCTTATCAAAAAGAAGACTTTTGGCCTCATAAGTGTTGAGCCCAAGGATGCCCAGGGTAAGCTGGTGACAGACATGTCAACGGCCGTGGCTGACTTCAACAGTGAAATGCCCGGCGTCCAGGAGGGGAAGGAGTGGCTTGCACTGCTCAGCTATCTTCGTCAGTTTGAAACCCCTGAAGGAGAGGAGATTCCTGTCATACCTGAATATTACCGTAACCCTGACCGGTCTCTTATAACCGTAAGCGGAAAAAGGTGATCAAAGCAAGGCATATTCCTTCCTTCGTCCGGTTCTTCAGCTTCTACTCACGCAACGGACTGAGCCGCCTGTTTCACAGCCTTGACATTGATTGTTCCGTGGAGACTTCTGGCAGGCCCGTAGTTCTTATCGGCAACCATTTCAGCTGGTGGGACGGATTTATAGCCTACCGGCTGAATGATCTCAGGCTTCATAAGAAGTTCCACATCATGATGCTGGAGGAGCAGCTCTCTTCGAGGCTCTTTCTGAATAAGGCCGGAGCCTTCTCTATAAAGAGGGGATCACGGTCGGTGTTGGAGTCGCTCCATTATGCCTCCTCGCTGCTGCATGAGAAAGAGAATATGCTCGTCGTTTACCCGCAGGGGACAATTGCATCGATACACAAGAGGCCTGTCAGGTTTGAGAAGGGGGTGGAGCGCATCATCGCAGGGGCATCAGATAAACTGATGATCCTGTTTTATGTGGCACTGCCCGACTGGTACTCGGAAAAGAAGCCTATACTTACCCTGAGGGTCATTGAGTATACAGCCAGGGAGAGGTCAGCATCAGATCTGGAGGAGAGTTATAATATTTTCCTTAACGAGTGTATTACCAAGCAGATACCTTAATGATTCTGGTAATATCAGCTTTTCTGGTCCTCTATCTTACCTTTCTGAGGTTCTCTGTTGCCTTTGCAAATATGGTGAGCAGGCCCTATCTCCCGGAGGCTGACCCTCATACGGGCACTCTGCCTTCACTGTCAGTGCTGATACCTGTCAGGAATGAGGAGAAGAACATCGACAGGCTCCTGGGCTCTCTGGAATCTGTTGTCTACAGGAATGCGGAGATCCTGGTTTATGATGACGGATCAACCGACGGATCCGCACAGATGATAAGGGGTTATGAAGCAGTGGACAGCCGTGTGAGATATATTGCAGGAACGGAACTGCCGGCAGGATGGACCGGAAAAAACCGTGCCTGCCATAACCTTGCGATGTTGGCTAAAGGGGACTATCTCCTTTTCCTTGATGCAGATGTCACCGTCGGCTATGATCTCCTGCGGCGGGCTGTCCTCTTTGCGCGCAGCCATAACCTGGCCCTTCTCTCAATGTTTCCCGAGCAGGTGATGCGAACCAGGGGTGAGAAGATCGTGGTGCCCTTTATGTTCAGGATATTGCTGTCACTCCTTCCCCTGTTTCTTATACGCCGCTGCAGATGGACCTCCTTTGCGGCTGCAAACGGTCAGATGATGCTCTTCAGGGGTGATCTCTACCGCAGGTACAGGTTTCATGAGAGGGTGAAGGAGCAACTGGCGGAGGATATAGAGATCATGAGGCTCCTGAAGCGTGCAAAACTGAGGGGCGACACACTGGTCGGTGGGAAGGAGATACGTTGCAGGATGTACCGCAGTTACAGCGAGGGGATCAGCGGTTTCTCAAGGAATATTTTTTCCATGTTCGGAAACAGTATTCTCTTTCTTCTGTTATTTTCTGTGACAGGACTGGCAGGCTGGATAGTGTTCCTTTTCCTGCCGTGGTATTTTATGGTGTCCTATATCTTTATGGTAGTAGCCATGAATGCGATGATAGCCGTGACAAGCAGGCAGAGGATCTCCGAAAACCTGAAGTATCTTTTACCCGGAATAGCGGCATTCTATCATATCGTACTCACTGCCATCGTCAAAACATTCAGGCGAAGTTACGAATGGAAAGGAAGAGAAGTAAAATGAAGAAAAGGTACCATGCGCTGGCTCTTGCAGTCATGCTTATTGCACTGCCTCTTGCCATATCCGGACAGGATTGCAGCAACTGTGATATTTACAGGGGATACATCACCGGTGATATGGAGTTATGGAAGAGGGGCATGAATGAACTGCAGCAGTCATACAGTCGTGAACCTGATGCCTGTACTCTCTATACTCTGACTGAGGCCAGGTATGGCTATATAGGGTTTCTTCTCGGAACCGGAGACAAGGGTAGAGCAAGGCCCCTGATAGATGCTTTTGAGCAAGATGTGGAGTTGTTGTCTGCATACCCTGAGTACACGGCAGAGACCGAGGCTTTCAGGATCTCGCTGCTGGGCTTTCGCATGGGCCTTAACCCGGCGAGGGCAGTCATTCTCGGACCTAAGGCGCTGAAGCAGCTGGAGACGGCGATGGAGAGGGGGGGCAACAGTGCCGTCGTATGGATAGAAAAGGCCAACTCTGAAGCGCACATGCCTGCCTTTGCAGGAGGGTCAAAGGAGAAGGCTGCGGCCTCATTCAGGGAAGCATTGCGTCTCTACGAGGCCGGCAGCGGGATATTGGCCTGCAACTGGAGATACCTGAACACCATGGTGCTGCTAGGGCAGCTTCTTGAGCAGATGGATGACTGGCAGGGTGCCCGCGAGGCCTATCGCCGTGCCTTAAAGCGTGCGCCGGATTTTAAGTGGGTGCGTGACGAACTGCTGCCTGCCGTGGAGAAGAAGATAAAATAGTCATCATTAAGAAAGATATGTCCGGGAAGAAAGCACTGATAGTCGGCATGGGCCTGGGAGGGCTGGCAACGGCACTCCGCCTCAGCCGCCGCGGTTACGATGTCGAGATGGTGGAGATGTACAAGCAGGCAGGAGGGAGGCTTAACCAGCTCCGGTCTGACGGGTTCACCTTTGATATGGCCCCCACCTTCTTCAGCATGAGCTATCACTTTGAAGAATTTGTAAGGGATGCAGGCATTGAGATGCCGTTCAGGTTTGTGAAGATTGATCCTCTCTACCATGTGAACTTCCGGGGCAGCGACAGGCGCTTCATCATCTACCGCGACCTGGAGAAGCTCACCCGTCAGTTTGAGGATATAGAACCCGGTTTCCGGGAACGTATGGAGCGGTTCCTTGAGTCATCGGGGAGACTCTTTGACGATATTGAAAAGGGGGTGCTCTCAAAAAACTTCAGATCGTTACCCGAATTCTTATTTCAGATGACAAAGCTGCCCCCGAAGCATCTGCCCAAGGTGCTGCGGTCAGTGTGGAGTGAGATGAGCCGTCACTTCACATCATACGAGGTGCGGGTCATCTTCTCTCTTGTCTCCTTCTTCCTGGGTGCTACGCCCTTTGACACCCCGGCTGTCTATACCATCCTGAGTTACACCGAGATGGTGCATGACGGTTACCACAATGTGGAGGGTGGCATGTACAGGATTGTGGAGGGACTGCTGAGAGAGGCTGACAGGGCCGGCATCAAAATACATTACAATGTCAAAATCACGGACTTTGATGCTTCGGGCAAGCGCAACAGGGCCTTCATCGATGAAACGGGAAAACGGTGGGAGGCAGACATCTTCGTGGTGAACGCCGACGCTGCCATGT
>CAZFIF010000094.1:0-8998 GCA_964519065.1 uncultured Rikenella sp. | reverse complement strand
GCCACCCTCAGGATCACCTCTGACCTGACCGTACTGCTGGTGTCGCAGTTGTATGCCTCGGTAAAATAGGCTACGGATCTCTCAAGGTTGTTCCTGGCGGCATTCAGCTCGGCCAGCCTGACAGCATTGGCGGCAGACCTGTCGTTGGCAAAAAGTTTGAGGGCCATGCTGTAATAGAAATCTCCGTCGCTGCAACCGGCCTCATCAAGTATACCAAAGACCTTGTCAATAAGCACTTTGTCCCTGGGGTTGCCGTTTACCTTCTGAGCGTACAGCCTCTCTATATCATCGCATCGCAGTGCCCCGCAAGTACGGAAGAATGTTTCAAGGTTATTCAGATCCCCGGCATACCCGCTGTTGCATTGATTACCACCAATCCGGTTGTCCAGGGTAATGATAGATTTGACGAAGGCATCTGACAGCTCCTCATCACCGATCATATCCATAGCCCAGAGGCTGGCGGCCACGGTCGCCAGAAGCACAAAATGACTGCATCCCATCTCCTCGGGAAACATTGCAGCAGCCTCGGCGATGATATTGTAGCATAACCCGAGGTAAAGAGGATCGTCTCCTGCCAGGCCGAACAGCAATTCGGCCTTGTGGAGTTCGTTTGATGCTCTGCCTTCGAAATAGTAAGTCCGCTGGGTAAGAAGCATTAGTACCGAGTCAATGTATGCCAGCTCCTCTGTCCGGTCAAAGAGCTCCAGGTAAATTGCTTCCCCGTCTACATAGAGCTCCTCAGACAAGGCAGGACATGCATCCAGCACCTGGCGCCAGTAAAACAGTGCTCCTTCGCTGTCACCGCCTGCACTGAAGGATCTATAGAGCGCTGTGTTATTCAGGCATGCAGAGGTATCCTGATGGCTGCCGGAGTCATAGCCCGCAGCACTCAACTCACGGGCCTGGAGTCCATTTGCAAGTGTTGCCAGCAACACTGCTATTAAAATCTTCAGTGCCCCGCGACCAATGTTTATTTCCCTGATCATAGCAAATATAGATTGCAGTTTATCAAACAGTCATCTATATAACTGACAGGAAGAGAAAATCGTATGTTTTTCAACTGCTGAACAGAGATCTCGGTTGTGTCACTTTTAAACCGAGACCCCTGACTAAATTGGTTGTCATTCTCTTAGCAAGGCTGCCGCTAAACCTGACCGCTCGCTATCAGTCTCTTACACAGCGGACAGAGAAGCCCAGGTCAGCGTTGTTCTCATATCTGTTTGCACTGCCGTCGGTATACCCCATGACTCTCGACCAGCCATAGTCAGCCCGGACCTCAGTGGAAGTCCACCAGTAGCCATAACTCTTAACGTTGACAAAGGTCCCGTTGCCATTGCGGACACCTCCGGGACGGGCAGTGAATCCGCTGCTATTGTTTGCACCGTCATTGGGTGCCTCCCAGCTGGAGGTGCCGGACTCTTTCAGCTTATTTCCGGCTTCTGCGTCACCTCCCAGAAAGATGATCATTGCGGTCCACTCAGCATCAGTGGCAACATGCCATCCTTGAGGACATATGTTGCGGGAATCGTTAACTGCATACCAGGTATATAGTCTGCCATAGACCTCAACCTTGTTTTCATCCCCGTCAACCGGCCACTGATATTTGATCATGGTTTCACCCGATGTATTTAGGGTGGCAGGTTCCGTTGTTCCTATAGGATCCCCGTTGCTGTATTTCGTTGTCTTAAGATTCTCAGCCAGCCATTCCAGGTCACCTATGACTACTGTCTGGTAAATGTTTCCGTCAGCATCCTTTACCGGATCATCCTCTTCTACCTCCTTGCCGCAGCTGTTGAACATCAATACCATCACTCCCGCTATCGCAAGTGCAGAGTACAAGTGTTTACCCCAAGAATTCATGCTTTTCCTTTTTTTTCGTAATTACTATGGTTACCTGATATTTATTATGGCTGATTGCCTGCGGACAGAATGCGGGAACAGTCAGCGGTCATAATCGCACAAAAATAACAATTTAAGTGAAATGCTCGCAAACTGTCATTGATCCTGCACTTGATAGAGCTTTTTTGCAGAATTTAAGGAAAATTGTCCGCTGTTTTGAAATTATCCATTAATGTATACATTTGGCTTCAAAATTGACTAAAACGGAGCCAGGTGAATCTTCTCAGGGAAAAGCTATCGAAGTACGATGCCCCACAGAAAGTGATGGAGGCAGGAATCTATCCCTATTTCAGGGAGATCGAGTCGGAACAGGATACTGAAGTTATCATCCGCGGTAAGAAAGTATTGATGTTCGGCTCCAACAGTTACCTGGGCCTCACCAACCATCCTAAAGTAATAGAGGCGGCCAAGGCTGCCACGGACAGGTACGGTACAGGCTGTGCCGGATCACGGTTCCTCAACGGCACCCTTGACATCCACACCAGGCTTGAAAACAGGCTGGCTGAGCTTGTCGGCAAGGAGGCAGCCCTCTGCTACAGCACCGGATTCCAGGTCAACCTGGGCGTGGTGTCAGTCCTTGCCGGCCGTCATGACTACCTGATCCTTGATGAGCTCGACCATGCATCCATAATCGAGGGTAGCAGGCTCTCATTCTCCAGGGTGCTCAAGTATGACCACAACAACATGAAGGCTCTCGAGGCCAAGCTTAAGCTCTGCAACAGTGAGCGCATCAAGCTCATTGTCGTTGACGGTATCTTTTCCATGGAGGGCGACATTGTAAACCTCCCGGGGGTGGTTAGCCTGGCTGAGAAGTATAATGCCTCAGTCATGGTTGACGATGCCCATGCCATTGGTGTGATAGGTAAGAACGGCTCAGGCACGGCATCACATTTCGGGCTGACAGACAAGGTCGAGCTGACAATGGGTACTTTCTCAAAATCCTTTGCCGCACTGGGAGGGTTCATTGCCGCTGACAGCTACCTGATAAACTACCTGAAGCACAACTCCCGCTCCCTGATATTCAGCGCCAGCATGACCCCGGCGTCGGCTGCCGCGGTGCTTGCTTCAATAGAGATAATGGTGAACGAGCCGGAACGCATAGAGCATCTCTGGAAACTGACTGAGTTTGCCCGTAACGGCTTCAGATCAGCAGGCTTTGACACCGGGAGATCAGAAACACCAATCATCCCGCTATATATCAGGGATAACATCAAAGCCCTGCAGATAACCCGGGATCTGCTGGACGACGGCATCTTCGTCAATCCAGTTGTCTCCCCTGCAGTACCCAGGAACGACAGCCTGATCAGGTACTCTCTGATGGCAACCCATACCTTTGAGCAGGTAGAACTATCCATTGAGAAGATCACCCGTGCTGCAAAGAGTCTGGACATCATAAGTTAAATCAGCAACCGGTCTTGCACCAATGAAAAAGGTCATATTCATCACGGGCATCTCTTCAGGCTTTGGCAGGCATACCGCCGCAATGCTGGCCGCAGAGGGACACACTGTCTACGGAACCGTCAGAAGAGAAAGTGATATAAGCCCCGGGGTCAATGTACTCAGGATGGACCTTACAGATGGCAACTCGGTACGTGAAGCAGTGGAGACTGTCGTCAACCGTGAGGAGCGTATTGATGTACTTATCAACAATGCCGGGATGCATACCGGAGGTCCGGCGGAGACCCTTCCAGACGACTATCTAAGACTGCAAATGGAGACCAATTTCCTCGGTACTGTCCGTATTACCCGGGAGGTCCTTCCCGTGATGCGAAAACAGGGTGGCGGCACCATTATCAACTTCAGCTCCATAGGCGGACTTATGGGACTCCCCTTCCAGTCGTACTACTCTGCCGCCAAGTTTGCCCTGGAGGGTTTCAGCGAGGCGCTCCGGCTGGAGGTGCGGCAGTTCAATATCAGGGTTGTGCTGATCAACCCGGGCGACTTCCATACAAACAACACTCTCAACAGGAGAAATTTTCTTGCTCCCAGCAATGATTCTGATCCCTACGGCAAGCAATTCAGCATTACCCACAGCATCATCGAAAAGGATGAGACCGGGGGAATGGATCCGGAAAAACTGGCAGAGAGAATTGTAAGAATAGTCCACAGTCGCAGGCCCCGGCTGAGATATGTGATCGCTTCACCGGACCAGAGACTCTCCGTCCTGCTGAAAAGAATACTGCCCGGGAGATGGTTCATGAAGATCATCGGCAGCTATTACCGGATCAGATAACCTTATAACACAGGGCTAATACCCTCATCATTGATGTGCAATACCATCCGGACAGCAGGCGGGAAAAGTGTGCCGACCTCCACCTGGTTCAGACCATGTGGAGTGTTCTGGCATCCGGGAATCGGTATAAGTAAGTCTGCCCTTTGACATGTCATCTTTGACGGATTATCGGGTATTCTTATTACCTTCGGGGTCCAATTCGTTTGTTTTTTTCAGGATGAGGATCACTCAAAGAAATATTGCCGTCACGGCGCTGCTGCTTATGCTCACGGCAGCCCTGGCTGGACAGCAGCCGGCATCCGTCAATGACCCCTGGGATGATGAAAAGTTCTTCAACATGGGGTACAGCCTCGGACTTAATGCAATGACCTTCAGGATAGACCCCTCTGAACAGTTCATGGCATACGATTCTCTCTATCCCTCGGAGGGAAACCCCTACCCCGGCATCAACATCCACCTGATCGCCAATTTCAGGCTCAACCAGTTCTTTGACATCAGGTTGCTGCCAGGTATTTCATTTGGTCAGCGAGTTATAAATTTTGCCTCTGACCGCGTCACCGATACAGTCTATGGACCTCAGAAGATTGAATCAAGTTTCATTGAACTCCCCATTCAGTTGAAATATGGCTGGCGCATGCGAAATATCAAACCTTACCTTATTGGTGGGGTCAACTACCGCTACGACTTCTACGCACAGGAAAAATACAGGCTGGAAAGGCCCGTTTACCTCCGTCTTAACCGTCCCGACCTCTATTGGGAAGTGGGCACGGGGATCGATTTTAACCTGTCTGATATCAAGCTTTCCATAGAACTCAAGATGTCAAACGGCATAGCCGACGTCCTGGCTCATGATCCCCATCCCGATTACCCGGAATACTGCAACTCCGTCGACAAACTGAGATCCAGAATCTGGGTACTCTCGTTCCATTTCGAGTAATTATGCTGCATCAGCTCCTGCCGGTCAGTTCTGGCCGTTATTGTAATCTATGAACATTGTGCATTTGTCCACTTCTCTCCAATGTTGGTCAAAATTATTGCCTTTTATATTCGCAAACGTGCGGATTATAAGGTTATTTCGCGAAATTTGCTGACATGTATAGCGAGGATTGAACGTTATTCCCTCTCCTGGTGTAACTGACAAATATCAATGAAGTACAATTACAAAAGCCTCTTTGCGTCACAGCACGAGAAATTCATGGCGATATTGGGTCAGGACTATTTTTCTTCCCTTCTCATTGATGATGATCTTTCAGATTCTGCAGTTATCATCTCCGACAGGAGGGTGTACCAGGTAGGAAAACTCTATGAATCAGGCCTCAGGATTCACGGTGGGGGACTGAGGACAAACAGGGGTAAGAAGATCATCGGCCTTGAGGATGTGACGGGAACAACCAGCAAGGAGATCACCAAACCTCTGCCGGGATCCCTGCTAATTTTTATCGGTCTCCTTGCAGCAATACTGGGGCTGCTGTCGGACGTAACCGAATCGATGATAATAATGCTGGTCATTGCTGCCCTGATGATAGCAGCGGGTGTCTTCCTGATTATCAAACTCCGGAAACGGTACCTGATAATTGAGTATGCAGGAGGCAGTATTGCCCAACCGGTGAAATTCATCACCGATTCTGAACTCAATCTCTTCCAGGGAATAATCTCTGTCGAGAAAGAGAGGCTGATGTCAGGCTCCGGCGACCTGAAAGAGTGCCCCAACTGTGGCGAAAAGATACAGCTGACAGCAAAAATTTGTCGATACTGCGGTGAAACGCAAAAAGAGATCGCTGCGGAATAGTCTCTTTTACCCCAATGAAATTATGTTCCGTCTGAGCCGCGGACAGCGATCCTGCAACCCGGACGTGCCAGAGGCAAGTCCCGCATGTTGATATTACCCCCTGGTTTTCAGAGACAAAGTGTACATTAATAATGCCCCCGGGCTCTCAGAGGCATGACCTGTACATTGATTATGCCCCCAGGCTCTTGAATGCTTCCAGTACCAGGAAGACAGGCCATACTATAGCCTTCAGGAATCCCAGAACCCCCATCCAGAACCCAGTAGCTGTGGAAATGAAATAGATGGCCGCGCCTATCAGCCCCAGCCCGTAAACGGCCCCGTTTGCCGGGGCAGTGCGTTGGATGTTTTCTTTCATAGTCTCTTCCTCTTCAATTTGTTGTTATATTTCAATTAAAACAGTCACTCTTTAAATATTTCAGTTTTTATGTCAGGACGTTAAAATTATTATACCCCGGGCTTATATCCAAATTTATTTTTTATTGCGGACAGCGCCGGCATCTCAGGATACTGGTCAACTGAATGATGTAATTCGTCAAAAAGGATTTTCCGACCCATGACGGCTTATTCTGGCACAAAGCCTCATCAAATCGCACTATCAGAGCTAAAGCACAAATCCGCACAGATTCAGGCATATCAAATTATCTTTGCAGAAGAGAGTGAACGGTCCTAAATTGTAGAATTTCGGCCTGACCTTTGTGGGTAAGGTATGATAATGCAGATGCAATGGCTAAAATATCGGTAAAAGGAATATTGTTAGCGTCACTTGTTTTCATCTTTTGCCTTACGCTCGCTGATGGTAGTATCTCTCCTGAGAGAGGTAACCTGTCGCATCCCGGTATAATGATGCCGGTCTCTTTCCCTCAGCAGGATTACCCCAACGATTTCGGAGATGCCCCGGCCAGCTACGGCTCGGCAGACCATGTCATAAGCAGCTGGATATATATGGGTTCTGCTCCTGACGGTGAGGCCGCAAGCCAATATTCCGATGAGGCTGACGGTGATGACCGCAACCTGTTCGATGATGAGGACGGTGTTACATTCCCGGAGATGAAACCGGAGAGTGACGTTATTATTTCTGTCAGGACGGTTGAGTCATCTTTATTCCTTACCGGATACCTGAGTGCCTGGATCGACTGGAACGGAGACGGAGATTTCTCTGATAAGAATGAACGTATTGCCGAAAACCGCAGAGTACCTTCAGGCTCAGCCATTTTGGCAATATCGGTTACCGTACCGAAAGATGCCATTGTCACAAGACCCACCTTCGCCCGCTTCCGGATAGGGCCGCGGGTGAGCAGTCCCACCGGCACTGCCTCGTCAGGTGAGGTGGAGGATTATATGATAAAGATCGCATGTGTACCTCCGGATCCACCAAAGATTGGCAGAATAACCTTTCCGAGCTGTGAAGAGCCCTATGGAAGTGTCGTTCTGGAGGGATTACCCTCTGACGGGACCTGGACTCTGACACGTCTTCCTGACGGAGAGATTGTCACGGGCAGCGGTTCTGTTTACACATACACGGGCCTGGCTCCCGGCACATACACCTTCACCGTCAGCATTGAAGGAGGATGTGTCTCCGAGCCCTCGGAGGCTGTCGTCATTGAGCCGGGGCAGGCGGTGCCGTCAGCTCCCGTTCCAGGCGCCATCACACAGCCTAACTGTAACGTATCCACGGGGATGGTGGTACTTAACGGTCTGCCACCATCCGGATCATGGACCCTGACACGCTATCCTGAGGGGATCATCTACACAGGCACCGGGGTGACCATCACCGTCACCGGCCTTGAGGCAGGCACTTACACATTCACCGTCACCAACTCTGACGGCTGCACTTCACTGCCATCAGCAGAAATTGTCATAGATCCACAACCACCCACTCCCTCACCCCCGGTGCCCGGAACGATAACACAACCCACATGTGAGGTGCCCACCGGCAGCGTCATCCTCACCGGACTGCCGGCGGAGGGTGAATGGACACTGACAAGGTTTCCCGGGACATATACCAGCAGTGGTACCGGTACCTCCTTCACCGTCGACGGTCTCAATCCCGGCTCATATAACTTCACCGTCACCAACAGTGCGGGATGTACCTCTGCCGTCTCCACGGCGGTAGTCATCAACCCACAGCCGGGGCCCTTCCCGACGCTGGTGATCACCAACCCGCCTCCGGTATGCTCCCCGGGAACGGCTGACCTGACACTGCCGGCAGTAACTGCAGGTTCAACCCCTAACCTGATCTATACCTACTGGACCGACGCACAGGCAACGGTACCAATGGCAACACCCTCTGCAGCACCGGAAGGGACATATTACATCAGGGGAACCATCAGCGGCGGATGCTCATCGGTAAGTCCTGTTACCGTAACCGCACTCCAGCCTCCGACAGCCAATGCCGGTCCCGACCAGGTTCTCACCTACATGTTTCATACCACCCTGAATGCAGCTCCTCCCGGGGCAGGTGAAACCGGCACCTGGACAACGGAGGAGGGCTCTGGCCTCTTTGAAAACCCAAATGACCCGGCCACAAGGGTCAGCGACCTCTCCATGGGTGAAAACATATTGAAATGGTCTGTCTCCAACAGTGCCTGCCCTCCTGTGTTCGACTACCTGATGATCTCCGTCCGCAACCTGACTGTCCCAACCCTGATAACCCCGGACATGAACGGCAAGAATGACTTCTTCTTCCTTGAAGGCATAGAGGCGCTGGGAAAAACAGAGCTCACGGTGTTCGACAGGCGGGGGATGATAGTGTTCGAGACCGCAGATTATGACAATAGCTGGTACGGTATTAATTATAACGGCAAGGCTCTTCCTGACGACACCTATTTCTACGTGCTCAGGTCGGAAAATGGGCTGTCTCTCAGCGGTTACATAGTGATCCGCAGATAAGCAGGATTAGCAGTCGAACTGCCATACAGAAACATGAAGGGCGCCCTCAGCGGGACGCCCTTCATTTTCTCTGTTAACCTAAATCTGAACCTAGTAATCCGGATTCTGCTGACTGGCTATCGCCGGGTTGGCGTCAATCTCAGTCTGCGAGATCGGAAGAATAATCTTGTAGAAATCCCTGGTGATTG
>CAZFIF010000093.1:0-9028 GCA_964519065.1 uncultured Rikenella sp. | reverse complement strand
CAGTCGTGTCATGTCTCCTTCCGGTTTAGATTTATTTGCTGATTATCGTGATTACTCCTGTCCGTGGCTCTGAACCGTCATTAAGGTGAATGACATAATGATACGAGTCATTGGGAAGCAGTTTGCCGTTGTATCTCCCGTCCCACTCATCTGCCAGGTTTCTGCTGTTGTACACCAGCTTTCCCCAGCGCGTATAGACGAACACCTCGGCATCCGGGTAGATGGCGGCGTTACGTATCCTCCAGGTATCATTGCTGCCGTCACCGTTGGGTGTGATTATCTCGTATACCGTCAGGCAATCAACGCCTGCAACCCCTACATTAACAGTCTGCTGCTGCACGCATCCGTTGGCATCGGTCACCGTAACGGTGTAATCGCCAGAGAGTAACCCGCTGCGGTCAGCGGAGGTGATGCCGTCATGCCACAGGTAGATAAGCTCACCTGCCCCTCCAACAACCGTAAGATCGATGGTGCCGTCGCGTGTGTCAGGACAGGAAGCCGCAACGGTCTCAGCAGTAATAATCATTGCTGGCGGTGCGGTAAGCGTGTAGTCAGCGGTAACCGTACAGCCGTTTCCGTCAGTAACGGTGAGGGTGTAATTCCCTGCCGGCAGGAAGGAGATGGCATCTGCATCAGAGGTAAATCCTCCCGGTCCGCTCCAGGACAACGCCAGCGGCGGAGTGCCGCCGGCTACCGTCACAGTTATGGATCCGTCAGCAGATTCAGGACAGGAGACCCCGAAACCGCCAAAATCGGAGAGGGTGGCGCCCGTTATTTCTATAGCGTCAGGCTCGGTTATCTCACGGGTGAAGATAAAAGTAGCACACCCGTTGAGATCAGTAACCGTCACCTCATAGGTGCCCCCGGCAACTCCTTCTATGTCAGCTGTTGATGCAGCAAAGCTGTCAGGACCTGTCCAGCTGATGCTGTAGGGCTCCGTACCTCCGGCAATTGTGGTATATACTGCACCGTCACCGGCACCGTGACATGCAATATTCCGTGAACTGTCAAGGGTAGCAGTGAAGGGCAGCGGCTCAATAATTGACAGGCTGGTGTCAGCGATGCACCCGTTCGCATCCATGACTTCAAAGTAGTACGTTGCGGCTGAAAGCCCGGTGAACGAGCCCGACGCCTGGAACGGGGCCCCGTCGATACTGTAAGTGTACGGATCAGCACCACCTGTTGCACTCAGAACTATCTCACCGTCAGTCAGTCCTGAGCAGCTGATATCATCATGCTGATTAACCTGAATCACCGGCAAAGGATGTATGGTAATGACCGCCTCGTCAGTGACAGTGCCGCATGAGCCGCCTCCGGTAACCTCCATGGTCAGGGTGACTGTGCCGGCTGTATAATCGGCAGGACCGAAGGTATAGTATGGATTATCTGCCGTGAGGTTGTCGAAGGTACCGTCACCGCTGGCTGACCAGCTGACGCTGCCCCCGGTGTGGAAGGCTCCTGCGATCTGGTATCCGGCCTCAGAGCTGCAGAGGGCGGCATCAGGACCAGCATCAAAAGGTGCAGGTGACGGGTCGTTCACAGTCACCGTGGCATCACAGGTGGCTGTGTTGCCGCTGGCATCGGTGACGGTGACGGTCACCGTAACAGTGCCCAGGTCTGCACATGTGAATGACGACTGACTCAGCGTCACTGATGCCACGGCACAGTTGTCTGTCGGAGCACCGGCAAGAATATCGGCAGCAACTATCGAAGCATTGCCGGTAGCGTCCAGAGTGACAGATGCATCTGCACAGACCACAACCGGAGACTCGGTATCATTGACGGTGACATCAAATGAGCAGAGCGAAACCAGTCCGTCGTCGTCAGTGGATGTGTAGGTCACCGTGGTCACACCCACCGGGAATGTTGAGCCGGGGAGATGAGTCGGCACCATTGATGCTGTGGATACAGGAGCTGTCCAGCTTACTACTGCCGAACAGATGCCCGGATCATTGCTTACGGTGATATCTGCCGGACATCCGGTGATGACCGGAGGATCATTGTCCTCAATATTGACCGTGACATTCTGTGCAGCCATGCCGTCAAAACTGTCATCGGACAGAGCCTGGTTCACGGTCACGGCAATAATGTCAGTGCGATCAGCATCAAGAGCATCTTCAACGGCAGTGACAGTGACCACTACAGGCACATTCCAGTCTGCCGTGGTGAAGGTCACCTGCGCGAGATGAGTGGTATGGACCGGCGCTGCATTGACGAGGTCAAACACTACATCGGTGACGGGCTGGGCTGTGAGCACTATGGTGAACTGCCCTGCCGGCCCCCCTTCATTGATAGTCAGCGTGAGGGGATTCACAATAAAGCCGGCCAGGTCGTCATTGGTGACATTGACACTGACGGTTGCCGTCACCCCGTCATAACCGTCATCAGACAGAGCATCATTGACAGCAAGCGAGATGGTGGTTGAGGCATCAGGGACAGTGTTGTTGTCTGCGCCCGTAACCGTGATGGTCTGCGGAACATTGTAGTTGGCAGTCGTAAATGTCACCTGCGGAATATTTATCGTGGCAACGGCGGTATTGTTGCTTACCAGATCAACAACCACACTCCCGGAAACCGGTGCAGCAGAGAGAGAGACCGTGAAAGTGGCCGTGCCGTTCTCGGCAACGGTCACACTGCCGGGATTGACCACTATAGTAGCTGCATCATTGTTGATAATGGTAACAGGGATATCTATATCCGGAAGAGGATCAAACGGGTCATGCGAGAGTGCATCATTCACCGAAAGTATCAGATGATCCGTCTGGTCTCCCAGGGATGTATTCTCAACGGACTGCAGGGTAATCACCTGATGGGTGGCGTAGTTTGATGAGTTAAAGGTCAGGCTGGCAGGAGAGACAATCAGCAGTCCCGGCATGAGGGTAGTAACATCAATGGTTACCGGCGCCGCAGGGGCATGCTCCAGCCATACTTCAACAGTGGCCGTGGACCCCTCTGCCATGTTCACCGCGGAAGGAGAAAAGAGTATCACCGGGAGATCGTCGTCAACAATGGTAATTGCTGCCGGTGTTGAGTTGACCAACACGGCAGGAGTGCCTGAGACACCTGTGATTGTTATTATCACCGTCTCATCACCCTCAACAATAAGATCAGCGACAGAGGTCAGGGTGAGATTGGAAGTCAGTGCTCCTGCTGGTATCACGACCGACCCCGGAAGCGCAACGAAATCGGTACCTGATGCTGCTGTTCCCGAAACAGTGTAGGAGACTGTCCTCGCTGTCGAGACAGGGTTGCTGAGAGTAAAGAGGAAGGTACCGGTACCTGCCGCTCCCGGTCCGCCCTCATCAATGGCCGGAGTTGCAGATGTTACACTCACAGTGGAATTGTCATCATTGAGAATAGTGTATACGGAGTTGACGACCGGGCCTGCAGTCACCGTAACAAAGGTATTCATGGTCAGGTTCACTGTCTCATCCGGCTCCACGGTGAGGTCTCCCAGGATAGTCAGTACGGAGGAAGGGATCGGTATAGATACCGGCGTGGTATAGTCCCCTGCCGGGATGGAGACCATGTTGGCGGTCTGAGACCAGTCTGCCGATGAGGCAGTACCATTGGAAACCATAATAATAAGGCTTCCAGGCTGGCTGATGATGCCTCCGCTGACCACTATCTGAAGTGAAGTGACAGGTGCGGAGACATTGCCTTCCGCTCCCGAAGCCGTGGCTGAAGAGAAGGAAGCATAGACGTAGTCGTCATTGAGAATGGTATAGGTATGACTGCCCTGGGCGCCAACCGACAATCCCGGCGAGGGATTGGAAAGAGCAGTTATTATTGTTTCGGAAGGCTCAACAAGGGCGTCGTTGATTACATTAATGGTGAACGAACCTGTCACCGATCCTGACACAAAGGTAATGGTCCCGGGAGCCAGGTTGTAATCGACTCCCGGCGTAGCCGTTCCGCCGGTAGCAGCGTAGTCTACGGTGAGGTCTGCAGTATGGGGGTAGTTAAGGTAGGCCTGAACGGTAACACTGGTAATATCTTCCGTGCCTGAGCCCGATGAGACCGTGAAGTTCACTTCCGGACGGAAGGCAATGATGGTCATATACTGACCGTCAGTAATGTTCAGGTCCAGGGTATAGGTGCCGGCAATGAGCGTGGGACGGTGCATGACAGCCCCCGCGGTGAAGTCGCCATCGTCGTCAGTCACTATCCCTACCATCGGGTAACCAGCTGGCAGTGCAGGCAGCGAGGAGGCAGGGATGCTGATCGTCACGGTTCCGACATCGGAGG
This sequence comes from uncultured Rikenella sp., assembly GCA_964519065.1. Classification (GTDB taxonomy): domain Bacteria; phylum Bacteroidota; class Bacteroidia; order Bacteroidales; family VadinHA17; genus SR-FBR-E99. The sequence continues at coordinate 4,780 of CAZFIF010000093.1, read as the reverse complement.
TCTCATCAAACCTCCACTCCCTTGCCAGGCGGAAAGTACCTGTAGCAGGCACCTCGTCCGTGGTCCATGTTTTTGCCCCCCCCCTGTCATGCCCGAAGAAAAGATATTCACCTTCAGTGAGATCGGTCGGAGAAGTAACTGACAACATGTCCGCCGACCAGGCATTGGTGAAGGTTGTGCCGTTGTAAGCCGCGAGGCCCGTGACATCGTGAGAGTGGGTCACCTCCCAGGCATAATGGTCGTCGGCAATGGGAAGCAGGTACTTGGCTCCGAGGTTATTATGCAGCACCACCCGCTCGGCATCATTCAGCTGGCCCGAGAAGAGAACCACCTCCATCATCTCGCCGTCGAAATAGCCGGCGGGATTGTATGTCGCATTCATCTGCGTTGCACCGAGAAGTGCAAAGTTGGAGACAAGGGATGGTACAAAGCCTGACGATGAGCTGCCGGTAAGGGGAGTGCCGTTGAGGTATGCCCCGTAGCCGGACACGGAGGCTCCGGCAGGATTGGTATAATAGATTATCTTAAGGTCCCCCGCAGTGTGCCCGTCATTGAACACCTGCTCATGACCGTTGAAACGTACGGCATCAGCATATTCCAGGTTATAGCTCCTGACGGCATTGGCTCCCCCGAGATTCTTCTGTCCCATGTACAGGCCGCCGTTCTGCTCGTCGGCAGCGGTGCTGTTACGCGCTACAATCACCACGGTGGCTGCATCACTACCGGTAATACCCAGTGTCCCGTTGTATCCGAGGAAGTCCCCTCCCACTCCTCCCTGGTCGGTGAAGGTGACGGCAGGGTAACCGTTAACGGCATCCAGAGTCAGGGAGGGCACTGTCTGGCCCATGACCACCGCCCCGAAATCGCGCATGTGACCGGAAAGATCATACCAGCTGGTCACAAAATAGAGCGGCTGAATAGCAATCAGACTATCTGATCTGAGCCATAGTTGTGTGTTGGTTAAGTTGCCGACACCTCCGGGACCAACCTGCGATTCAGCCGTCAGCGGAGGCAGTGTCAGGATAATGGCGAGCAGAAATGGTAACAGGAAGGTGCGTTTCATATTAGTCGGGATCAGAATAGGGAAATCATATCATACTATCTATCAAACTGTTGAACCTGAAGTTTGCAGCCCTTTGCCTGTAAATGGCAAATCACTCAAAGCCAAAAAGAACCAAAAGCTAATATAAATAAATTTCGATTAGTGATATTATTGATCACCAATGCATAATCAACAGAGTTAATAACAAGACAACTTGAATCGAAATAAGGTTGTAAGGCGAGGTATTATTACCCTGCTCTGTGGGTCATGCAATTTTCAGACTCCCTCTTGCGTAATCAAAAATGTAAGCTATATTTGCACTCGCTTTTCGGGCGATTAGCTCAGTTGGTTCAGAGCATCCCGACACAAGTGTCGGGAGGGTCGTAGGACCACAGAGCTTGAAATAAGGGCGATTAGCTCAGTTGGTTCAGAGCGCCTGCCTTACAAGCAGGAGGTCGTAGGTTCGATCCCTACATCGCCCACTGAAACAGGGTTCTGCAGATGCGGAACTCTTTTTTTTGTCTCAGGTTTATGAGTTCTGAAGGCAGGGAAGCACTCATTTATCGGATCAGCCTCTTGGATACTGGCGGTTCCTCCCCCGGAAGCTTGGAACGCGTAGCAAAGAAAAAGGCAGTTCCTCCCCCCACGTACATTTTGAAATAAGGTATAGATGAAAAAATTGTCCGACTAGCGTACGTGATTGAAACTGCCTTTGCCCAAAAATAGATAAAATTTATTATACAAGGTGTAATATGTGTTACAAATTTATATAGTTAGTGTGTTAATTACAATTATCGGATGAGCTTTCATATATGCCTGAATATTTTTCCGTCACCACCATTCATCCATTGACCATTCAATAGCATATTTTAGTCAAATCCAGCCTGTTGCCCCATTGCCAGCTCCGTAATATTGTGTTACTTTATAATTCCGAAGGTCCTTTTTAATTTTGAGAGGCAGCCCTCACAGGTACAAAGAAGTGGGGGCTGCCTCCGTTTTATCCGCTATGCCCAGGACGTGTATAAAAGAAAGAGGTCAGCCGTTATGGCTGACCTCTCCTGGCTAACAATTATCTCGCTACTCTTCCCTGAACCCTGCTAATACTGAATGCCGGCCAGGTCGATTTTGAACACCCTCTGTGAAACGATGTTATCAATTGCAGTGTAAGGGAATGCGGTGTAGTACCTTCCTTCATAACCCTCGTATGACCCTACGTATAGATATGAGTCATCAAATACCAGGTCCCTGTCCCTGTTAATATCAATAACAACCTCAAGGTAGTGAACATCCCCCTCAACATAGTCTCTGGCCTTTATGGTACCGATCGGGCCTACTATGGCAGGCAGCGTAGCCTCGACAAGCTCAAATCTATTCTCCATGCCGGTTATGTAGTAGTTGTACCCCATGTGAAGTGTTCCCGGCGTGGGATCGACTCCAAGTCCACCACTGACTGCCCATGCGCTTTTTCTGACATATGTCCATGAGTCACCGGGTACAGGTGTTGCCAGGTAAGTTTTTAGGGCAATTACCAGTTCCGGCACTTTTTCCATCAGGCAGAAAGTCAGATTGCTCAGTCCTGCCGCCTTGCCGGAAGCATTTACAGGGGCAGTAAGTCCGCTGTCACCCAGGGTGCCTCCCGGATAGAAATAGACATTTGCCGCATTTCCTCCTTTGACAATAACGGCACCGACAACATAATATTTGTCCCCGATCAATATCGGTCCCTCCAGCTCAAAATCAACATATTTGCCGTGGGTTACATCGACGAGAACACCATCAGGAAAATTACCTGAAAAGACACCGTCATAATAATCGACCTTATTGCCACAGAGGAAATAGTCGGCCGGCAGTGAAAATGCCGCAGCCACTTCGGCGCATGTCCTGTTGCCTCCTCTATTTGCTCCCGGGATAATAACAGGTGTGACCTGCATATTATCACTGGGTGCGGGTGTGGCAGATACCACGGCATCTCCCTTCTTAAGCAGAATCTCGCTTTCGTCCTGCTCGCAGGACCCCAGCGCCGCGACCATCAGTATCGCTGCAAAAAAGTAAATAAGTTTTTTCATCTCAGCCTTTTTTTTGATTTAAATAATATTGTGAATGTTATTCCTGTTTCATTCCAAACTTATTATGGTGCTATGCAATCAGCCCGATCTGTGCCGACCGCTTTTTTGCCCGGAAATATGTAAGTCCGTTTATCTCTGTCATGCCGATAAGCTGCAGGCTGCACTCCTCAAGCAGGTTTGAGACAGTCTTCTTTGTAAGGTACCTGTTGGTTTTGAGATCTATGAAGCTGTACATCCTGTTGATAAAAGGGATCCTCGATTCAATACCGTTCTCATAGGCTTCAGCCTTCTCCGAGAGATTCCTGGGGAGATTGCTGTACTTGTCGGAAAAGCCGTTCTGTGTCCTGTTGTCAATAAAGCAACCCACAAATTGGCTCTGGGTGGGAAGCATCTTTGAAATATTATGTAGAAAATCCCTTATCTCCCTTACATAATTAAGTTGCTTGAGATTGACAACTGTCTTTACTCCCTTCATATCCTCAGCATCATAGAAATAATGACGCGATGAAGGGATCACAAGTATACTTGACTCATTGACCGGTCCCATCTCCTCGAGATACCTGATCAGGTCCTGCCGGACCTCAGCGTTGAGCTCAGCAAAGAGGTGTTTCAGCTTCATCATCCGGGAGCTGCTCATCCGGGAATTCAGCCCTGCCTGCCTGTCGCTGAATTCGTTTGTATTGTTTCCCATGGGCTCAGTATTCATATCTTTTTGCTCTATTGTTCTATTAAGCCATATAGTACCTGTAGTCGAAATTTATCCCGTTCTCCCTCAGCCACCATCGTAATGCCTTGGCGATCTTCCTGCGCCTGATTAAAACCTTGCCAGTTTCCGGTGATGTTATCTGAAAAATCATCTTCATGAATTCGGTCCTTTGTCCATAGCAAATATAAGGTACAGACAGACCTGAGGCAAGCTGCAAAAGCCCATTGATTGGGCTTTTGCGCTAGTCTGACAAATCATTAATCAAAATATTCGGGGTGTTCACTGACACTAACCAACCACTAACGAGGCTGACAGGGTCATTCGTCAAAAGAGACCTCTTTTTTACTAAACTCCGGGGCTAATAATCCCAACGGAAAGCTAATTAAATTATATGAATCTGTGATTCAGGCCATTGCAAACGTCAGGCATTGGATTACCTGAAGAAAATTGCATTTTGACAAACAGTAGTTTTTGGTCGGTAAGATTTTGTGACAAACACCTGCTTTTCTCCATTTTCATGAAAAAATGAGCAAGCCGGCATTAGAAAACGGCAGAAACGGCCTCAATTGGATATTCAGGCGACAGTTATGGCCTTCTGGTCTTCCTGAGAGCCAGGTACCTTGCCTTTGCCTCTTCGGCATCAGCATCAGAAGGGATATAAATTTTTGTTCTGTGGTCTATCACAACCTCCTTCATGAGGGAGAGATCGGGTGATTTATAGACTACAGGCTTCTTTTCAATCATGTTTTTTTCACTTTTTAAAAAAAAGTCCCGCCGTCACCGGCGGGACCAGGATTTTCACAGTGATGTATCTAGATTACACACGTTTTACATTTACGGCATTCAATCCTTTTTTTCCCTGCTCAAGGTCAAATGTTACAACATCATTTTCCTTGATATTGTCCTTTAAGCCAGATGAATGTACAAAATACTCCTTGGGTGAATTTTCATCTTTTATGAATCCAA
>CAZFIF010000092.1:0-9350 GCA_964519065.1 uncultured Rikenella sp. | reverse complement strand
ACCGTAACAGGGAGGACTGGCTCAAGGCCATCGAGGATGACAAACTGACCTGGACTCATATCTCCGACCTCAAGTACTGGGACTGTGCTCCTGCCAAGCTGTATGCCGTGACAGGAATACCTGCAAATTTCCTGCTTGACGGGGAGGGAGTGATAGTAGGCCATAACCTCAGGGGAGAGGCTCTTGCAGAAAAAGTAAAAGAACTGCTTGGCTCTAAATAATATTAAGAATTTTGACTAATTTAGGAAGCCGTTGGGGATACAATTCTCCAGCGGCTTTTCATCATATAAATACCGGAAATGAGCAAGAAGGAAGATTTTCTGAACTACATGACCCAGGGCTATGCCTGTAAGGGCGATTTCATAGTCCTTGGTGGTGCCAAGCTTGACGGAGAGGCTGTCGCTGATGCCCATATCAGGATACCTCTGAAGACTCTTAACAGGCACGGGCTGATTGCAGGCGCAACGGGTACGGGTAAGACCAAGAGCCTGCAGGTGATAACCGAGCAGCTCTCGCTGAAAGGTATACCCTCGCTGGTGATGGATGTTAAGGGTGACCTCAGCGGGCTGGCCAGGCCGGGGGCGGAGACCCCGTTCATTACCAACAGGCACGCGAATATTAACCTGCCCTATTCTGCAATGGGCTTCCCGGTGGAGCTGCTGACCCTGTCGGAACAGGACGGAGTGCGTCTTAGAGCTACGGTCTCGGAATTCGGACCGGTGCTCTTCTCCCGAATACTCGACCTGAACGATACCCAGGGAGGGATTATGTCTATTATCTTCAAATACTGCGATGACAATCAGCTGGGGCTGGTTGACCTCAAGGATATCAGGAAGGTGATACAGTACCTCCAGGGTGAGGGCAAGGCTGAGCTTGAGAAGGAGTACGGGGCAATGTCTACGGCATCTACCGGCGTCATACTGCGCAAGATAATAGAGCTGGAGCAACAGGGTGCAGAGCGCTTCTTCGGCGAGGAATCATTTGATATAAAGGACCTGATGCGCCGTGACAGCAACGGCAACGGCTATATAAACATCCTCCGGCTTACAGATATACAGGACAAGCCCAAGCTCTTCTCAACCTTCATGCTCTCACTGCTGGCAGAGGTATACAATACCATGCCGGAGAGAGGCGATCAGCCCCGGCCGGAGCTGGTGATCTTCATTGATGAGGCTCATCTTGTCTTTAACCAGGCCAGCAAGGTACTGCTTGAGCAGATTGAGACAATTGTCAAACTCATTCGTTCCAAGGGCGTGGGAGTATATTTCATAACACAGAATCCGATGGATGTGCCTGCACCGGTGCTGGCTCAGCTGGGTCTTAAGGTGCAGCATGCCCTGAGAGCCTTTACTGCCAGTGACAGGAAGGATATCAGGCTTACTGCTGAGAACTTTCCGATCTCGACATGGTATAACACGGAGGAGGCCCTGACCTCCCTGGGTACAGGCGAGGCGCTGGTGACAGCCCTCAATGAGAAGGGTATACCCACCCCGCTTGCCGCCATGGTTGTCCGTGCCCCGATGAGCAGGATGGATATACTCACAGATGATGAGATTAAGTCGATCAACAGCTCCTCCCCACTGGTGGTGAAGTACTCCCGGGTTGTTGACCCTGAGAGTGCGGCAGAGATCCTCGAAAGGAAGATATCATCAGCCGAACTGAAGAGAAAGGAGGCTCAGGAGAGAAAGGCAGGGGAGAAGGAGAAGGAGACGGGACGCAGTTCGCGTAGAACAACTACCCGACGCAGGACTACCCACCCCGTGGTGAAGGTGCTTACTTCAGCCACCTTCATACGTGGTGTTATGGGAATCCTGACGAAGGCAATGAAATAAAAATTATCTATCTGAAACAAATAATAAACAAGATTTAATCAAAAGAGAGATTATGAAAAAAGTGAGATCAGGAATAGTCATCGTTTTTGCAGTATCACTGATACTGTCAGGATGTGCCTCAATGAACAAGGCCACCAAGGGTGCTGCCATAGGCACTGCCGCCGGCGGAGCCATGGGAGCCGTCATCGGCCAGGCCACGGGTAATCCTGCCCTTGGTGCCATCATAGGGGCCACTGTAGGCGGAGCTACCGGGGCAGTGATCGGTCATCAGATGGACAAGCAGGCGGAAGAGATCAGGGAGACTGTCCCTGACGCAAAGGTTGAACGTGTGGGGGAGGGTATCGTTGTCGAGTTCAGCAGTGCCGTGCTGTTCGGTTTTGACCAGTCGGAACTCTCGGCTGATGCCACGGTAAACCTTGACAAGCTGGTTAAGGTCCTGAATGCATATCCCGACACCAATATTGAGGTTCAGGGTCACACCGACAGCAAGGGGAGCGAAACCTACAACCAGGCGCTATCGGAGAAGAGGGCAAAGAGAGTCTCTGACTACCTTCTGGCTCATGAAATCATTGCCGGGCGTGTTACCACCAAGGGGTTTGGAGAGACCATGCCCGGGTATGACAATGAAACGGAAGAGGGAAGGGCTCAGAACCGCAGGGTTGAGTTCCTGATCACTGCCAATGAGAAGATGGTGGCCGAAGCAGCTGACAAAGCAGAAAAGAAGTGATCTGCCGGCAGCCCATCAAGTCAGAAAAGATCTGATTCTGAGTCAGCATTAAAATCAAAAAATCATTGATTGACAGGCATCATAGTAATCGGAAGAGATAAAAACAGACAAAATTCATTTATACTAACCAAATAGTTAAACCATGAAGACAAAATTATTTGCAGTAATAACAGTTGCAATCTTATCAGTTGCTGCGCTTGAGGCTCAGGTGAGTTTCGGGGTTGTTGCCGGCCCCAACTTTCAGAACATCACAGGCAAGGACCATTACGGTGTCAAGCTGGAGAACGGTCTCATTGTGGGTTTTCATGCCGGAGTAAAGGCTAACCTGCCTATTGCGCCGGACTTCTATTTTCAGGCCGGATTGCTCTATTCATGCAAGGGATCGAAGAACGACTTCTTGAATGTAACTACAAAGTCGACATCCAGCGAACTGAATACCACCACCAGGATCGGGTACATAGAGCTGCCTCTCAACCTGCTGTTCAGGCCTGAGTTCGGTAACGGACACATATTGCTGGGTTTCGGCCCATATCTGGCTTTGGGTATCGCCGGGAAGCAGGTCTTTGAATATGATAATTTTTCATATGAGCAGAAGATCAAGTTCAGCAACCTGATAAGCTGGGATGAATACTGGGATATGGATCATGCGTATTACAGGCCATTTGATGCAGGTGCCAATATCTTTGCAGGCTATGAACTGGAGATGGGACTTTTCTTCCATCTGAATGCACAGATGGGTTTGCTGAAAATAAATCCGAAGATTGATGATGACGAGGTGGACGATGACGCTGTCTATAAGAATACAGGCTTCGGATTATCGATTGGCTATAACTTCTGATCCTGAGTTACCGTCTAAGAAAAACCGTTCGTCCTGCACGAACGGTTTTTTTTATGCCCCTATAATTGTTGTCCGGCATACGAAGGCCATTCACCGGCTTGGCATCTTCCTGATATTACCCCTTACACATTTCATTTTATTGTTAATTCTTTACTCTTAATTCTTAATTCTTAATTCTTAATTCTTAATTCTTAATTCTTAATTCTTAATTCTTACTCACTGCCTCCCTCAGAACCCCTTCAGATCCATGAATACCGTGGGTATAAGCAGGAGGAAACCCAGGGCCAGCAGTATCACGATGAATGGCAGAACCCATTTGAACCACTTTTCATAGGGGATGCGTGCAACGCTCAGCACACCAAGAAGGACGCCAGAGGTGGGAGTGATCATGTTGGTAAAACCGTCGCCCAGCTGAAATGCCACCACCGTTGCCTGCCGGGAGATACCGATCAGGTCCGAGAACTGTGACATCATTGGCATTGTAAGTGCTGCCTTGGCCGAGCCCGAGGGCATCACCAGGTTTATCAGGTTCTGCACCAGGTACATCATACTTACCGATGCCATCTTTCCGGTACCGGAGATCGACTCCGACACCTTGTAAAGAAGAGTGTCGATGATATTCCCGTTTTCGAGGATAATTACGATGCCGCCTGCCAGTCCGACTATCAATGCTGCCGACTGAATATCCTTCACCCCGTCGAGGAAGAGTTTGGTGATCCTGTTGGCGTCATAGCTCATGGCTATACCCGTTGCCAGTCCCATGGCGAAGAAGAGGGTGGCGATCTCCATGATGTACCATCCGTAGCCCATCACTCCGGTGATGAGGTAGAGTATGGTAAACATGAGCAGGTTAATAACAAAGAAGTGGACCGATTTCCTGAGGGTGAACCACCCTGTCACAGCGAAAAGACCCGTAAGTACCGGTATAGCAGGCAGGTTCAGCAATCCTTCGCCGAATGATAGCCCTGTCATGGGATGAGTGACCGAGAAGATCACCATGACTGCAATGAGAATTATCCAGATCACCCATGCCGACGGCGGGGTATGGTAGTCAATTTTGACCTGCGTTTCTGAGTGCAGCCTGCGCCAGTAGTCGTCATCCTCCCTTACCGGTGATCTGTCAGGATTCTTTTTTATCCTGCGGGCATAGCGAAGGATATATGCAAATCCCACCGCACTGATGACCACCCACATGATCAGCCTGTATTCGAGTCCGGAAAAAAGTGGCAGGTCTGACAGCCCCTGGGCTATGCCAATTGTAAAGGGATTGAGAAAGGCTCCGGCAAATCCCAAAGCGGCAGCCACGAAGCATAGTGAGACACCCACAATGGAGTCATAGCCCATGGAAACGGCCAGGGGCACAAATATGACTGTAAAGGCTATGGTCTCCTCGCTCATGCCGAAGACGGCGCCGAAGAAGCTGAACATGGTCATTATGAGCAGGAAGATCAGGTTATCGACGCCTATCTTTTTTATCACTCCCCGTTTGCCCATCCTGCCGGTGAAGCGCAGCACCGACCCTATAGCCACGTCTATCGCCTTGCTCTCGTTCATGATCCAGAAGGCACCGCCTATGATCAGTATAAAAACTATTATGTCGGCCTTATCGACAAAGCCGTCAAAGAGAGCCGAAAAGAGCTGCCATGTCTGCGGATTCTTATCGGTGTAGTGAAACGAGCCCGGTATCACCACGCTCCGGTCTATACCGTTGACGCTCACCGTCTCCCTCTCGAAGGCTCCTCCCGGCACCACCCATGTCAGCACAGCACAGAGGGCCACTATGCTGAATACAATTACATATGTATGCGGGATCTTCCTGAACACCGGGGGCATTTTGCCCTGCAAAATAATAATTAATGACGGTTTGGCAATGAGGTCCGAAGGTCTCCCTCCTCCGCCAAGGCTTCGGAGGGCAGGGAAGGTCTGAGGGTCTGTCGCCCTGCTCCGTCATGGGGTTCCCGATACACTCCTGACTTCATCGCGACAAGTGCATGTTCGGGATTGAGACTACTCCTTCGGCAGAGCCTTACACTGCCGACTGCTGACTGAAGAGTGTTGACTGCCTTAATATGACCCCCCTTACCCGTTCCCGGGTCTCGGCAGGTGTCGGGTTGAGTTCTTCGGCAGTGAAGGTGCCGTGGTCCGGGTCGATCCGTTCGAAGACCATCAGATAAAGATTGAAGATGATCTCAAGGCTAAGCCTGTATCGCGGTTCCATCTGCGGACAGACCTGCTCCATTACAGCCAGTGTTTTAAGGCGGTACTTGTCGGCAATATCCATGTATTCCCTCATCATGGCGCGGAATCCTTCAGTCAGCGGAGCCCCCTGTGCCATCTCCAGCATGTTTTTGCGCGTGAGGTCGTGCCTGGCCATTATATCATCGGCGAAGTAACTGAGGTTATTGAGCTGGTCCTTTTGAAAATCGCGCATGATGTGCACCAGGTAGCTGAAGAGGGCACATGGTTCAGCTGTGCTGCGTACATCAAAGGGAGGGTCGTAATATCTGCCTTCCCTCTCCTGCACTCCTGCCAGGTGAACAAAGACAGATGCCGGGGCAACGGAGGCACCCACGGAGTATTGCATGAAGTCGTCGAGTGTTGCAAAACCGTCATGTGTAACATCATAGAGCATCGATCCGGCAAAATCTTCAAGTGACCAGAGCGGTATTCTGAACCGTTCCACCGTATCCTTCAGGTCATTGCAGAAAAATGGTGATTCTCTCCCTGCCTGCAGCAAACCCATCCACTCGTTTATTCTGCCGGTGAAAAGATCCCGGTCAGCCTCTGCAATACCTTTGTTCGCTGCCTTATGGTCATCGATGAGGTCATCGAGGGCACGCATGAACTTGTAGCAGGTGCGTGCAGCACAGTAACGCTCATTGTCCCAGAAGTTTGCAGCAATAAGTATATTCGGATGGTCAATTATCTTCTCAAAGTCGATTGACTCAAAAATACCCGTAAACTGTTCCCTGTTATTCATTATTTGCTGCAAGACCGTTTTTCTGTTCGTTAACTATTCTCTCTGACACAAGTTTTGCCGAGAGCAGCACCATAGGTATCCCGTTTCCCGGGTGAGTGCTTCCGCCTGTAAAATAGAGGTTCCTGTACCGGCTGTCCCTGTTGTGGGGCCTGAACCAGCCCATCTGCAGGATGTTGTGTCCTAGGCTGCCGAAGACCGATCCCCTGCTTATGTTGAGTGCCTCCAGCCATGTTTCGGGGGTGGCTACTATCTCGAATTTGATATGTTCTTCAATGTCTTCTATGCCGATTGTCTTCAGTTTCCTGAAGACGGCCCTGCGTGCCTTTTCAGTTATCAGGTCCCAGTTCTGCGGATACCCTGTGTCAAGGTGGCCCACACCCACTGCCACCGACAACGTGTCACACCCTTCGGGTGCAGCCGAGGGATCGCTACGGACAGGAGCATGGATATAGAAGCAGGGGTCATCACCCATCGACTTGTCCCTGAATATCCTGTCGAGTCCCTCCCTGAAACTGTCGGACAGGAAGGTGGTATGATGGCCGAGCTGCGGATACTGCTTGTCAACGCCCCAGTGCAGAACCAATGCAGAGCAGGAATATTTCATCCGGTCAATCCGCCGCGATTTTCTCTTCCGCGGCAGCAGCTCGCGGTACACATAGGGAAGGTCGGCATTTGCAACAATGATATCAGCCCTGGCTTCGCTCCCGTCGCTGAATATTACACCGGTGGCCCCTCTTTTACCCGTAACTATGCGTGTTACAGGCCGTGCAAAGTGGAACTTAACCCCGAGCCCGGCAGCCTTTTCCATGAGCTTCCCGGCCACTGCATACATGCCTCCGACGGGGAACATTGATCCTTCGCTGAGCTCGGCTGCAGGTATCATGGAGAAGAGGGCAGGGGCACTGAAGGGACTCTGCCCCACATATATATTCTGAAAGGTGAATGCCATCCTCAGGTGCTCTGACCGGAAGAAGCGGGAGGTGTAACGATAGTGATTGATATATGTCTTCAGTCGGATCAGCAGAAGCGCATTTTTAAGGTTGAAGAACTCCAGGAACCGGGTAAAATTCCTTCCGAGGAGCCTGTCGAAGGCCTCTTTGTAGAGTCCGAAACCGGTCTTTACGTATTTCACGGCCATGGCATAGCTCCCGGGCTCGATCTCTTCGAGCTGCTCCCTGAGCCTCTGAGTATCGGTGGTGAATGAGATGCCTGTGCCGTCATCAAACTGCAGGGTGTAGATGTCGTCGAGTGGCTTCACGGGCAGTTCACTGTCCAGATCGAGTCCCATCGCACTGAATACCTCCCTGTATACTTCCGGCATGAGTATCATGGTGGCTCCCACGTCAAAGCGGTGCCCGTCGCGGATTAGATTTCCGCACCGTCCCCCGGCGGATATGTTCTTCTCGTACACGTCTACCCTGTATCCTTTCTGTGCCAGAAATATCGACGTGGCAATTCCCCCTATCCCGGCACCGATTATCAGTACCGATCCCTGACTGGCCATATTTGATTATAAGTCATTAAGTAATTAAAAAACCCATTTGCGTTGCCGTAACCGGCAACTGTAAGGCAAATATATTGGAAATACTCCGGTTCCTGGAGGGCAAAGCCGGTAAATGGCGAAATAACAGGGGTGAATGGCGGAAAATCACTCTTCAGCCGGCAGTCAGCAGTCTTCAGTTACGACTGCCGACTGAGAGCTGCCGACTGCCTATTACCTATTGCCTATTGCCTGACATGACTGCCGTCCCGACATTTCATGTGCGGGATTGAGTCTCCCCCTGCGGCGGAGTCTCAAACTGCCGACTGATATCTGCCTGGTCACCAGAGGTGATGCACCAGCGCTCTTATATCCTCTTCGTAGATCTGTTTGACAGCTGTAAGCTGCTCCCCGGTCAGCGGAGGCAGTGCAGCAGCTTCAATATTCGATCTCACCTGTGCCGGTGATGATGCGCCAGGGATGATGCAACTCACCTCATCGCGCATGAGTATCCACCGCAGGGCCACATGTGCCAGGGGCAGCTCAGCGGGGAAGAGCTCCCTGAGCCGTGCCACCGCCTGCAGGCCCCTGTCATAGGGCACCCCGGCAAAGGTCTCTCCCTTGTCGAACATCATGCCGTTCCTGTTGAAGAACCGGTGGTCACCGGGTGCAAACCTTGTGTCAGGTGTAAATTTACCCGTCAGCAGTCCGCTGGCAAGGGGTACCCTGATGATCAGGCCGATGTTTTTCTCGCGGGCAATGGAGAAGAACCTCTCATGAGGTCTCTGGCGGAAGATGTTGTATATTATCTGTACGGTGGTGACGTTCTCATATTCAATTGCCTTGACAGCCTCCTCCACCTTTTCCACGCTGACGCCCAGGTTGCGGATCTTGCCCTCCTCCCTGAGCTTCTCAAACTCGCCGAATATCTCGGGACGATAATAGACCTCCGTCGGGGGACAGTGCAGCTGTACGAGGTCGATGCAATCCGTCCCGATCCTTTTCAATGATTCTTCGACATATGCCCTGAGCACGGCCGGGGTGTACCCCTTGTTTACATGTGGGTTAATCTTTCTCCCGCACTTGGTGGCTATCCCGACCTCTTTGCCCGATGCCCGTACTGCCTTTCCGACAGCCTTCTCGCTCTCGCCGTCGGAATAGACATCTGCCGTATCGATGAAGTTGACCCCATTGTCAATTGCCTCGCGTATGATGGAGTCAGCAAGGTCCGGGTCAAATTTTGATCCCCATTTTCCTCCTACCTGCCAGGTGCCCAGCGATATCTCCGACACCTCAAGGCCGCTCTTTCCAAGTTTTCTGTAGTTCATATCTCACCGTTCTATTGTTTGCAGCCAATAAATCCGTTATCGTACAATGTTGTAATAGGACACGGTCAGGCTGAATGTCAGCGGGTTAAGCCCTATGCTGTTATCGGTCATCACCCTGTTACCCCTTGACCAGACCCAGGGGTTCCGGTTCAGCTTCACCGCGTA
>CAZFIF010000091.1:0-9586 GCA_964519065.1 uncultured Rikenella sp. | reverse complement strand
TTCATTCCTCTGTAATTTATTTCAATGGTCGATTGGAACTTATTTTCAATTCACTGTGTGCGCCAATTCTCATGCAGGTTTATTTGTATTATTAATAAGGTACCTGTTAATGCATATTAATTTTATTTGACAAAGATATAAATAAAAAATAATACCATGCAATACATAGAACCAAAAATTTTAAAATATTTTTATATTGCAACATGTTGACTGATTTTTATGATAAGGTGAGATAACAGAGATTCACTACCTTTCAGCTGTAAACCTGCCTGGGTTATATTTTTGGGGGCATTTTTCGCAAATATGATGCAGGCAATACATACAAACGACCATGAAAGCATACAACTGGGGTATTCTTGGCACCGGCAACATCGCTAACAAATTCACGAGGGCGCTGATGCTGCTCGACAACGCACATCTGCATGCTGTAGGATCACGTGACAGATCAAAGGCTGAGGCCTTTGCCTCCGAGTACGGGTTCAGGAACAGCTATGGCAGCTACGAGGAGCTCGTTGCCGATCCCGGGGTGGAGATAGTCTACATCTCTTCACCTCACTCGCATCACCTCGGGCATACTTTGCTGGCGTTGCAGAATGGCAAGCATGTCATCTGCGAGAAACCGATGTCGCTGAATGCCGCCGAGGTGGAGATCATGGCTGCCGAGGCCAGGAAGAGCGGGCTCTTTCTCATGGAGGCGCTATGGCCTCCGTTTCAGCCCTCCTATCTCAAGGCTGAGGAGATACTCAGGAGCGGGAAGATGGGCAAGCTGCTGCACATGAGGGGCAAGTTCGCCTTTATCTCCTCTTATGACCCTGATCTCCGTACCTATGATATTCAGCTTGGGGGAGGGGCACTCCTTGACATCGGCATTTACCCGATAATGGATATCCTGAGGTATATGGGCGAGCCCGCGTCGATCAGCGCCGCCTCAGTGTTGTCGCCAACAGGGGCTGACGAGAGCACCTCGGCATTATTCAGGTTCGGTGATGGCAAACTTGCCGAGGCATACTGCTCTTTCGGAAACATGGGCGGTGTCTCCACCGAATTCAACTGTGAGAAGGGAAACCTAATCCTGACCAGGGGCCGTGACAGGAGCCAGCATCTTATCATCGAGTTTCCAGACGACACTGATGACCGCATCTTCACGCCGCCGGCGATGGGATATCAGTATGAGGCCATGGAGGTGATGAGCTGTCTCGACAGGGGTCTTACCGAGAGCAGTGTGGTGCCACTCTCATTCACTCTCACCCTGGCACGTACCCTTGATGCCATACGGGGGATGACGGGCATTGTCTATCCGGGGCGTGACCGCTAAACTGCAGGGAGGAGGTCACACTATGGCAGAACGCCCTTCCGATTTTGAAAAGAGGCGGTTGCTTCTGGGCATGCTGATACCTTTTCTGATGGTCTGTTTTATGTGGCTGATCATGGGGGTGGAGGCTCTCTTTGAGACGGACCTTTATTTCCTGGGCATCTTCCCGCTGCGGGCTTCATCCCTGACAGGCATCTTTACCTCACCGTTCATTCATGCCGGTCTGCGCCATCTGTTCAACAACACCATACCTCTGTTCGTGCTGGGCACGGCCCTCTTCTATTTCTATCCGCAGGTCTCCTTCAGGGTGCTATTCTGGCTATTCCTCCTCACCGGCCTGGCCGTCTGGCTGACGGGAAGGCCCTCGTGGCATATAGGTGCCAGCGGCATTGTCTACGGTCTGGCCTCCTTCCTGTTTGTCAGTGGTATCATACGCAGGCACATACCTCTCATGGGGCTCTCCCTGCTGGTGGCTTTCCTCTACGGTGAGATGGTGTGGGGCATCTTCCCGGGTTTCAGACCCAATATATCATGGGAGTCGCATATGCTTGGAGCCGCCGCCGGACTACTGCTTGCGGTGTGGTACCGTGCCGAAGGTCCCCAGCGGCCGGTCCCGTTCTATGAGAAAGAGGAGGAGGAAGAAGAGGGTGATCATGAAGAAAATGAGCCCGGAACAACGAATCAACTGAATTAATTGCTAATTTTAAGGCCTCCAAAACCAACCTAAACGCCCAGTAATGTACGTCAGAACTGGTATTCCGGCCTTTGATGAGCTCATTCCGAGGATTAACAGGTTCCTTGAGCAGGATCTCCTTGAACTTACCATTGACGGCGAAAGGATCAGAGGCTACCGCTCTCCTGATGCCCGTTCAGTATGGATAAGAAACTATTCCGACATGATGCGGGCTCTCCGATATTCAGAGAAGGATCTCAAGAGCGTGGTTAAACATTTTGCCGACAACCAGGCACGCAACGGACGCATCTTCGATTACTTCACCACCTTCCCCGAGAAGCTGCCCTGTGAGCGCGAGAACTGGACCAAGTATGTCAGGACGCCCGTAGAGGCCGATACCGAGTTCAGGTATATTAAGGCCGCGTGGCTTGCCTGGCAGGCTACGGGCGACGATGCCTTCATCAGGAATCTCATGTCTTCCTTTGAGAGAGCCCTCGAGTATGTTATGGGAGGTCATTACTTCGACAGGGAGAAATACCTGTTCCGAAGACCCTATACTATTGACACGTGGGACTTTGCCTACCATGCAGGCACTCACGACTGGCTTCAGTTTCAGATAGATGATAACACCTTCTGGGGTTATTTTCACGGTGACAACAGCGGATACTATGAGGTGTTCCACTGCATGTCATACTGGTACCGGATGTTTGGCGACAAGGTAAGGTCAGCCCAGTGGCGCGACCGTGCCCTGAAACTACGCAAGAGCCTTAACAGCCATTGCTTCAACGGTTCGTTTTACACCCACTTCGTCAAGCAGACGCCTGTCACCATCGATGGCGTTGACGAGTCGGCACAGCTGAGCCTCAGCAATCCTGCAGCCATCAACAGGGGTGCTGCCTCACCCTCCATAGCATCGGCCATCATTAATGAATACATGAAGCGTCGCGAGACCACCGAAGCCTTTGCAGAGTGGTTCTCAATTGATCCGCCCTTCCCTTCGGGCATCTTCGGCGACTACAAGCTTTCGCGCGGCGCCTACTGCAACGGCGGCATCATGCCCCTCACCGGCGGTGAGCTTGCGAGGGCTGCCCTTGAGTACGGCTATGAACAGTACGGCGTTGACATACTGATGCGCTACTATGACCTCATCTCCACAAACGGTGAGACCTATCTCTGGTACTTCCCTGATGGCAGGCCTTCAACAGTGGAGACCAGCACCTCGCCCGAAGCCAAACCCACTGACGGATGGGGTTCGTCAGCGATGCTTTACGCATTGGTAGAGGGGCTCGCCGGGATACAGGACAAGGACAGGCTCTTCAGGAGAGTCAGGATCTGTCCCAGGTGGACGGCAGCAGGGGTGGAAAAGGCCGAGGTAATGGTGGATTACAGCAGCTCGGGAGCATACGTGAAATACAATTTCAGCCATAACTCCGACACCGTCACCCTGAATCTGGACGGAAGCTATGAATACATACAGCTTTCGCTGCCGGTACCCGAAGGTTATGTGGCTGAAGATCTTACCATAGCCGGCAGAAAGAAGAAATATATTACGGCAGCTATCAACAGGAGCAGTTACCTGATCGCAGATGCCGATATTAAGGGTAAATGCGAGGTTATCATGAAACTTCGCAGGAAGCCGGTGACCGGAAAAAAAGGTGACATATGAACAGCAGACCGGTAGCAGTCATCACGGGAGCGAGCAGGGGCATCGGACGTGCCATCGCTCTGTCACTTGCCGGTGAGGGATATGATATTGCCGCCGTCGCACGTACAGCAGACAGTGAATGTATGCTGTCGCTGCAGCCTGAGATAGAGAGTACCGGGGCCGGATTCTTCCCGGTAGGTCTTGACGTGGCACGTACCGATCTGCATGACGAGGCTATCTCCAACATACTTGAGCGCTTCAGCCGTATAGACATCCTGGTGAACAATGCAGGTATAGCCCCGATAGAACGCAGGGATATGCTTGATATGGATGAGGAGACATTCGACAGCGTCATGGGTGTCAACCTGAAGGGACCGGTATTCCTGGCACGAAGGGTCGCCAGGGAGATGATCTGGATGAAGGAGCAGATGAAAGAGTACAGGCCCTCCATAATATTCGTAACCTCATTCCTTGCATATACCTCTTTCCCCAATGGCATCGAGGTATGCATCTCCAAGGCCGGCCTCAGCATGGCAGCCCTGGTCTTCGCCGACAGGCTGACGGAGGAGGGAATCAATGTATATGAAATAAGACCGGGGCTGATAGAGACAGAGCTCACAGCGCGAAGCAAGGATAAATTTGACAGTCTCATCATGGAGGGAGTGGTACCGCAGAAACGGTGGGGCACCCCTGAGGATGTGGCAAAAGCCGTGGTATCACTTGCCAGGGGCGAATGGTCATTCTCTGCCGGCTCTATCTTTGAGGTTAGCGGAGGTATGAATATCAGAAGTTTCTAGAAGTCAATTCGTTACATTTCAGCGTGGATTTTTCGTATCATTTTATTTAACTTCTGTTGAACAAAATCACGGTTTTACGGGTTTAGTTCAAAACAAAGCTTGAAATAAAATGAAAACAACAGCATTAATATTGATGGTCACGCTGCTTGCAGTTGCACAAGTGACCGCCCAGGAAAAACAGACTGCTGATCCCTCCGCGACAAAGATCACGTGGTTTGGTGACAAGATCATAGGCAGTGCGCATACCGGAACCATTGGCCTCATGGAGGGCTGGCTTACAACGAAAGGCAATGTCATTACCGGAGGCGAATTCACGGTTGACATGAACAGCCTGGCAAACACTGACCTGCAGGACGAAAAGAGCAAAGCCCGTCTGGAAGGTCATCTTAAATCCGATGATTTCTTCGGGGTCGAGAAATATCCCGTAGCGAAACTGGCAGTGACCGGAAGCAGTGAATTTATTGACGGCAAGGCCACCGTCAGGGGCAACCTGACTGTCAAGGAGGCTACCCATCCGGTTGAGTTCACGGCACTGTGGTCAAAGGCGGGTGATGTTTCGACATACACTGCCACGATCGTATTCGACCGTTCAAAGTACGATGTGAGGTTCGGCTCCGGCAAGTTCTTCTCCAACCTCGGAGACAACGCCATCAGAGACGAGATAAAGCTTGAGGTGCAGCTGGTGGTAAAGTAAACCGGCAGCGCTGGAAATGCATCGCCGGCCATGTTGGGATATGATTGGTTGTGGAGAGAGGCGTGGCGACGATGTAGAAAACCGGTTACCTTCCCGTAAGGTTGCCGGTTTTTGTTTGCGACAGCAGCTCCTGCCAATCCGGCGACTCAGTAGCTCAGATCTTCGGCGTTGGCCATCTCAATGAGAGCCAGGTATATCATCCCGGCAACATCCTCCATGATGTCTGGAGTGACAGCTGTGGCGTCATCTCCCGGCAGATGGTAATAGACTGGTTTTACTGCATCTGTGGTTGAGATGCTCATCGTCCTGAAGCCATCAGCAAGAAACACCAGCCCGTCGCTGCGTGGCCGGCCGTAATAGACACCGCGGGAGGTCGAGACCCGCAAAGGACGGTGAATGTAATTCTCATTTGCCCTTTTGAAATATTCAGTCAGTCCTTCACATGATTCCGCAGCACTGACAGCCAGACCCGTACCGTTGCCTACCATATCGAGATTGATATAGGCAACGGTTTTCTCTTTTGGAAAGATGGGATTTTGAGTATAAAACTTGCTTCCCAGCAGGCCCACCTCTTCCCCGCCGATCAGCAGGAACAGCACCGATCTTTTCAGGCTGATGCCCGATGAGGCAAGAGCTTTCGCTGCAGCAAGAATATCCACCACGCCGCTGGCATTGTCAAGTCCGCCTGGAACTAGCAGTCCCCCGGCGTTGCCTACGGCATCAAGATGCCCGCCGATTACTATTACCTCGTCTTTCAGAAGCGGGTCCGTACCTTCGATCATGCCCACGACGTTGCAGGTTCTGCCCTCAGGATGGCGGGTGGTGTTTGCCTTCATGGTCACAGTCTTTCCGGTGGCAAAAGAGGCAGGCCCGAATGACTTGTCGATCTGTGACAGTAGTGTCTCATTTTTACTGTTTAGGCCTGCGAAGATATCTGCCAGCGGCTCCGGGCCGATTCCAATGACAATCAGATCTTTGACGTATGAGATATTGGGATTTGCACTGTTGCCGTCGATATAAAGCATACCTGCAGCACCGTGTGCAGCGGCGTTTTCAACCTTATACTGGTGATAGCAGTATTTGACCCACTTACCATATTCCGGGTTACGGGCATCCTTGTAGGGCACATCGCGGTTCATCAGTACGATCTTGCCGCTGACATCGATGCCTTTGTAATCGTCATATTTGAGCTCAGGGGCTGTCACTCCGTAACCGACATAGACGACTTCAGACGTTATCTCGCCCTTGCCGGAGTTCATTCCCGGGTAATAACCGGCGGGGGCACTGTAGCTCTTCATGATTATTGTCCCGTCTTTCTGCGGCAGGTGGAGCTGCAGCGCTCCCATGTCGTTTACAACTGTATAGGGATGGTCAAACCACTGGTAGAAAGAGCCGTTGTCGCCGGCAGGTTTCACGCCCCACTCCTTAAGGTTGTCCGCCACCCACCCGGCGGCTTCAAGGTATTCGGGGGTGCCGGCCAGCCTGCCGTTGTATTTCGGCAGGCAGAGCTCCGTCATCCAGTCACTTATCTCCTCACTGTTGATGGAGTGAAAATATTTGAGCAGCAGCTGACTGTCGGTCTCCTGGGCAATTGTAAGTGCAGAGAATACAACAGCGGTCAGAAGGGTGATAAATCTCTTTGTTCCTTTTCGCATAGCGGGTTTAATGGTTGGGATTGACATAACGGACGTAAAAATAGTCTTTTCACAATTGCTACTCAACAACAATCTCATCAATGAATATCCACGACGGCTGTCCGGCTCCGCGGTGCCACTCGGGACATACTTTAAGCGACCGCGCCGTTATCCTTATCTTTGATGCAGCAGCAGTGGGAATGTCAAACTCCATGTGAACGGGAACAATATCCTGGTTAAAACTTGTGGTTTCAAATTTCCGGGAGGCCACCGTGACGAAATCTTTTCCGTTGCCGGATATCTCAATGATCACTTCGGCGGGAAGGAAGATCCATGAAACATGGTCGGAGAGGAAGTTCATACTTATACCACTCACCTCCAGAGGTGATTCCGGGTCAATTTCCATCACCATATCCTCACCTTCGTAGCCGAGCCATCCTGATGTAAAGGTTCTTCCACCGAAAATGCCGTCGGCCAGTGCGGCTGCTCCCATGGTTTCATAACGCGGGTGGATGGGTGATAATGACCGGAAGTCTCCTGCGGAAGCTTTGTTCTCCTTTACGCTCATACTTACGATCCTGCGGACATGTTCCCGGTATTCCGCAATGGAATAGTTATGTTCGCTCACAGCCGTGATGCCTGTTTTCTCACTGTTATGCGTCAGCCTGTCTAGCTCCTTCATCATATCCTCACTGGCGACTTTACCATCCGGGGTGGTTTTTACGAATGAGAGGAGAGGGTCGCCGGCGTTAAGGGCATAATCGAGCCAGGCATAATCGACTGACATTCTGGCTATCAGCACCCTGGCCAGGCAGGCTGAGTCATTCGCCACAGCCTCCTCAGCCTGATCCATGAGAGTATGGTATTGATTTACCAGGTCGCGGCTAAGAAATGAATCAAAGTAGTATGAAGGCAACCCGTAGATGTCAAGGTTTTGCGTTTCCGCAACCATTTGCAGGCTGGAGTGGGAGAGGTCATAGTATTCCCTGATGAAGGGGGCTGCCTGACCGTAGTAGTTGTCAATGAACCTGTTGATGAGAGAATCACCGTCAAGGTAGGGATTCCAGAGCAGTTTGGCGATGTAATACTGCTTGAGCTCGGCAAGGTCCGACCATGACCTGCCGCTGCCCTGCTGGAACATCATGGGGATGTTCTGACTGTGGAACAGCTGTATATTGGGCTGCAGCACGCGGAAGTTCGGGAAGGGGCAGAGGTAGGTGCGGAACTGCACCACATAATCCCACATGAAGATATTATCCGTAAGGCTGCTCCACTCCTTCAGGTCCTTTACGAACCCGGCACTGCGGGGGTCATCGGCCAGCGGCATGCTGCGGTTGCACTCTATGGAGCAGAACATGATGTTGACGTTATCCGCAGGCTTGATATTCACCGGCGCCTGGCGGGTGAACTGGTAGGCAAGGGTGGATATCTGTTTGTCGGGGAATTTTTGCGCGATCCTGTTTGCCATCTCTACATAAGCACCCGAGACAGCGCCGTACTTTTCATAGAGCTTTCTGCACTCCGGGCATTCGCAAAAGTTGATGCAGTCGTTTTGCGATACGGACCAGTAAACCTTTTCAGGCGCCTGTGCCATGTGCTCTGCAAGGTTTTCAGAGAGTATGCGGATGACATCGGGATTGCTAAGACAGAGCTGCCCGTCCTGGATACGTCGTCCGTTTACCAGTGAGAAGTACTCGGGATGCTCTCTGAAATACCGGGAGGGAGGCATCAGGTGCTGAAATGTATGAACGAACATTCCCCACTCACCGAAGGTGCTCAGCTTGTTCCATGAGGTATAGCCCGGTTTCTCCCTGTCGGGGAAGTGTGCCACCCTGAAGCTGAAGGCAGGTTCATAGACTTTATGGATAGCCGGGACTGTGATTTTTTCCGCGACAGGCACCAATTCCTCCGTCTCGGTGAATCTCATGCATCCGGCGTGCTCTTCAAGCAAAGTATAAACTGCGTGGAGGTCGGCATTGCCGTTGTTGCCTGCCAGTATCAGTGTGTCAGGTCCTGATGAGATGATGAAGCCGTCGCGGCTCAGTTGTAATATCTCCGTCATGAGGGTGCTCTCCGGCTGGCCGCCTTTACCAACGAAAATGATCTTTGCTCCCGGTTCAGGCACGTCACTTATCGATAGCGGTTCGCCTGTTATCCGGAGAAAATATTCCTTGATCTCTGCTGCTGCCTTCAGGGTCAGTGAGTCGGCACCGGGGCCTGTTATGACACAATAGCTCTGTTCCGGGCTGAGGACAAAGCTCTTTTGCCGGCATGATGTGGCAGTCAGAACAAGAATGGCGACTGCAGCTGCCACTTTAAGGTTACGGAATGACGGGTTTGGTTTCATACTGCTTCAGGTTTGCAGATGCAACTTAAGAAAAAGAAATTTTTCCTGAAAGAGGCTGACAATCATTATTGTATTATTCGCAAATAATGACAAATATTGTGGTTCAATGACCTACTGATGAGCAGCAAGACATTTTTAAGATTTCCGAAACGGCTGGTGACGAGGGAATTTATCGTCCCGTTCATTCTTGTGACAAGCCTGTTTTTTCTGTGGGGTGTGGCTCACAGCCTGCTGGATGTGCTTAACAAGCATTTTCAGGATATCCTCGGCATCACCAGGGCGAGGTCGGGACTGGTGCAGGCAGCCCTCTACGGCGGTTATTTCGTAATGGCCATCCCGGCAGGGATATTCATGAACAGGATGGGTTACAGAAAAGGTATAATAACCGGACTGCTTCTTTATGCCGCGGGAGCGTTTCTCTTTCTGCCTGCAACCTTTATACAGACATTTGAATTCACTCTTTTCTGCCTCTTCGTCATTGCAT
>CAZFIF010000090.1:6526-9622 GCA_964519065.1 uncultured Rikenella sp. | reverse complement strand
GAGGAGGCATACAGGAAGCAATACAGTGCGGAGCGCATCAAAAAGCAGCATTCCAAGGGGAAGCTTACGGCCCATGAGCGAATTGCACTCCTCTTTGATTCCGGCACTTTTGAAGAGATTGATGCCTATGTGACACCTTCAGACCAGGGTGTTGAGTTCGGAAAGGTTGAGATGGCATACGGTGACGGTGTGGTCACCGGCCACGGCAAGGTCGACGGCAGGCTGGTGTTTGCCTTCGCACAGGATTTTACCATCATGGGTGGCTCACTAGGCATTGTCCATGCCCGCAAGATCGCCAAAGTACAGGAGATGGCGCTCAAAATGGGCGCCCCGTTCATTGGCATCAATGACTCAGGAGGCGCAAGGATACAGGAGGGTATCGCCAGCCTTAACGGCTATGCTGCTATCTTCAACAACATTATACAGTCGTCAGGGATCATCCCCCAGCTGTCAGTGATAATGGGCCCTGCCGCCGGCGGTGCTGTCTACGCTCCTGCCCTGACCGACTGGGTGTTTATGACCAGCAACACGAGTTATATGTTTGTGACAGGACCGAACGTGGTTAAGGAGGTGCTCAATGAGGAGATAAGCAGTGAAGAGCTGGGTGGCGCAGAGGTTCACGCACGCCGGAGCGGCGTAGCAAACATGATCTATGATGATGAGGAGAATACCATCATTGCCGTAAGAAAATTTCTCTCCTACCTGCCCTCCAACAATCTCGAGAACCCGCCAGCCGCAGAATACAAAGGCGATACTCCCGATGTAAATTCCAGGCTGCGTGATATTGTCCCTGATGACCCCAACAAGGCCTATGACGTTCGCGACGTTATCAACCTAATAGTGGACCGCAACAGCTTCTTCGAAACCTCCGAGCTCTTTGCACCCAACATCATTACGGGGTTCGGCAGGCTGGAGGGTAAAACAGTCGGCATTGTGGCAAATCAGCCCAAGGTCCTGGCCGGCGTGCTCGATATTGACTCATCGACTAAAGCCGCCAGGTTCATACGCTTCTGCGATGCCTTTAACATACCAATTCTGACTCTCGAGGATGTGCCGGGATTCCTCCCGGGCAAGGACCAGGAACATTCGGGCATCATAAGACACGGAGCCAAGCTTCTCTTTGCCTATGCCGAGGCGACAGTGCCACGCATAACCGTTATCCTCCGCAAAGCCTACGGCGGTGCTTATATTGTAATGAACAGCCGCGGCATGGGCGGAGATTTCAACTACGCCTGGCCCTCTGCAGAGATAGCCGTGATGGGTCCTGACGGTGCGGTGGCCATTCTCTACCGGCGCGAACTGGCAGCAGCAGCAGATCCGGTGGCACTGAAGAAGGAACTGCTGAAGAAATACCGCGAAAAGGTGGCAAATCCCTTTATCGCCGACGAGAAGGGATATATTGATGAGGTCATAGACCCTGCCACAACACGCGAGAAGGTGCTCTCCGCATTCGCGGCACTGGAAAACAAGAGTGTGAAAGTGCCTTCAAGGAAGCACGGGAATATGCCTCTCTAGGGAGTAGGCAGTAGAGGGGCGAGCGTCAATAATTGACCCGGTGGGTCAATTTAGCGAGCAGCCAGCCTGCAGGGGAGGCAGTAGTGATTTGCGATGTGCGAATTTGGATTTTCGATACCCTAAATGGTACAGATAGATATATAAATGAAAAGGATTAAACGAATACTGATAGCAAACCGCGGGGAGATAGCCGTCAGGATTATGCGAACGGCCCGTAAGATGGGAATCGAATGCGTCGCCATACGCACCCAGGCTGAACCTGACGCAATGTACCTCTCGTCAGCCAGCATAATTCATGACGAGGATGATGCCGAGGCTGTGATACCGGTGTTTCTCGATATAGAAAAACTGATCTTCGTAGCCTCCGAGCACAGATGTGATGCGCTCCATCCCGGATACGGCTTTCTTGCCGAGAACGCATACTTTGCCGAGAAATGCCGGGATAACGGGATTATCTTCATCGGCCCGTCACCCGACGCAATATACAAGATGGGCAATAAAACCATCGCCAGGCAGATAGCCCTGCGGCACAAGATACCCATGGCCATGGGTACTCCGGGTAGTGTCGCCGATGAGGATGAGGCACTGAAACATGCAGCCCGCATAGGTTACCCGGTAATTATCAAGGCGGCCTCCGGTGGCGGCGGCAGGGGAATGCGCATCGTCCGCCAGCAGTCGGAGATGGAGAAGATGTTCAATATGGCCAGCCGCGAGGCTGAGAAAGCATTCAACGACCCCAGCGTCTTTATAGAGAAATATATCGAGAATCCCAAACATATTGAATTCCAGATACTTGGCGATATGCACGGGAATGTCATCCACCTGGGTGAAAGAGAGTGCTCCATTCAGCGTAAGCATCAGAAGCTGCTCGAGGAAGCCCCCTCTCCTGCCCTGGATGATGAGTTGAGAAAGACAATGGGCGATGTCGCCGTGACAATAGCAAGGGCCGTAGGATATTACTCCGCAGGCACCGTCGAATTTCTCCTCGACTCTGACCGGAACTTCTATTTCATGGAGATGAACACCCGTATTCAGGTGGAGCATCCGGTGACGGAGATGATCACGGGCATCGACCTTATTGAACAGCAGATACGCATCGCAGACGGTGAGGAGCTCCCGATGCGGCAGGGGGATGTAACACTCACCGGCTGGGCTATTGAGTGCCGCATCAATGCTGAAGATGTACAGGCAGGATTCGCACCATCACCCGGCAGGATAGAGAATATCAGCCTGCCCGAGGAGAAGGGCATACGCGTTGATACGGGCGTCAGGGCCGGATCACAGATCGTTGCCGCATATGACTCAATGATAGCCAAACTTATTGTCACCGGCGACAGCCGCAGGGAGGCCATCACCAACACTAAAAAAGCCCTCGACAGGGTCTGGATCAGGGGTACGAAGACAACACTCCCCTTTTTCCGTATGCTGATGCGTAATAAAAAATTCCAGGAGGGCACCTTCACAACGGCATTCATCGAAAAAGACCTGGATAAATACCACACCAGCAGCGAATATGAGGAGACCATTGCTGCCTGGCTGGCAACGAAGCTCTTCGCTGAGGAGAACCTTTCGGAGAAAAAG
>CAZFIF010000090.1:0-6426 GCA_964519065.1 uncultured Rikenella sp. | reverse complement strand
TGCGTAATGTCATCAAAGTCAACGGCAGGGAGTACACTGTTGAGCTTCGCGAGGATGAGAAATACGGTATCCACGTGCTGTGGAAGAACCGCAGGTATCCCGTGGAGATAGTACGCGTCAGGCAAAACAGGTACGAAATCCTCTTCAATGACATCAGCCATGAGTTTACCGTTGAGACTCCCATTTCGATGCAGCGGAGAAAAGTGCTCAAAACGGGCCGCGGAAAGACAGGAACAGTAGCTGTCAGGGCTCCCATGCCAGGCAAGATCATAGATGTCCTTGTCCGTGAGAACAGCGAGGCTACGCGCGGTGAGGCACTTGTGATTCTCGAAGCCATGAAGATGCAGAATGAGATACAGTCACCGGTAAACGGCACTGTGGTCAGGATTGCCGTCAGGCCCGGGCAGAATGTCATGAAAGATGATATCTTAGCGGAGATAACCGTCAAATAGGATAACCATGACCAGAAACAACGCTGTTACCGCTATATCACTGGTGGCGGTCATGTTTGTGTTTTTATCCGTCTCATGCACCCGCTTCTCAGGTAACGGGTATTCATCTGAATGGGAGCGGTACCCCGACAGCCGCTGGGTCGGACCCAACCTCTGGGCGAACAGGCTTGCTGACTGGGAGATCAGGGACGGAAGGCTCACATGCCTCAGTGACCTGCCGCTGCGTACCGTGCATCTGATGACCAGGCGGACAGGGCCTGAAGAGGGCAACCTCATAACCATGGTTAATATCCGAAAAGAAGCCGGTATACTCACCGGCGACGGCAGTAATGCAGGTGGCAGCCTCAGCATCAATAACAGGGAAGCTGCCGCAGGAGTGCTCCTCGGCGCAGGATCACATCTTGATTATCTATCCTCAAGCCTGATATTTCACTCCTGGGGGGAAGGGGCAGGACTATTCATCGGCCTCGATGCCGGCGGCAAAGTGTTTGTCCGTGACCTCTCCTACCCTGATGAATACCCGGCTTATGCTGAAGAGGGCTTCAGTGAATGGAAGGAGGCTCTTCTGCGTATCACAGCAGAAACAGCCGGTGAGGGCATGTCCTCTTTGAACATCATCGCAGTCGACCCCTCTTCAAGACATGTTATATCAGCCATCGAAGATTTTCAGATCGAACCGGCAAAGCTGACTGGCAATGTAGCCCTGGTATCACATTCGCAAAAAAGGGGTCTGTCAGCCACACGCTTCTCCTTTGCCGGGTGGCGCGTGAGAGGATCACGCATGCTCAGCTACCGGGAGCGCAGCACCGGTCCGCTGGTCACGGCTCAGTATACTCTCAGCAGGAGTATCCTTAAGATGACTGCACAACTGATGCCTGTGGGAAAGGAGCTGTGCGACTCGGTGGACCTGCAGTTTATGGATGAGAACAGGTGGCAGACCGTTGCCACCAGTGCCGTCGATACACCCTCATACACTGCCTCTTACAGGTTGACAGGCATTACGGGCAGTGAAGACCGGCCATACCGACTCATTGCAAGGTACCGTTACGGCCATGATGCCGGCAATATGCTCTACGGCATTGTCAAGCATGATCCGATTGAGAAGGAAGAGATAAAGCTGCTCTCCTTGTCATGCATAGAACAGGTCATCAAGCCCGACCCGAAGGTATGGGCAGGGATAGATGCAGGTTACTTTCCGTTTGAATGGGGAATACTTTTTCCTCATCGCCGGATGACTGACAACCTCAAACGTCATAAGCCCGACCTGCTGTTCTTTGCAGGTGACCAGGTATATGAGAGCGCCTCTCCCACCGCTGCCGTGTTCGGTGAAGGAGCCATCGAAGATTACCTGTACAAATGGTATCTATGGTGTATCACCTACCGTGACCTGACAACCACGGTTCCGGCAATCACTATCCCCGATGACCACGATGTATACCACGGTAACCTGTGGGGCTGTGGCGGCAGAGCCACGCCGCCGGGACTTGAGGGCAGCATGGCGCAGGATGCCGGAGGTTTTAAGATGTCACCGCGGTTTGTCAACATGGTTCAGAAGACACAGACAAGCCACCTGCCTGACCCCGTCGATCCCGAGCCTGCAGAACAGGGCATAGGAGTTTATTTCACTGAATGCAATATTGGCGGCGTGAGCCTCGCGGTGATAGAGGACCGTAAGTTCAAGTCGGCACCGGCAGAGCTGCTGCCCGATGCCATGATCGTCAACGGCTGGCCACAAAATCCACGCTGGAGCGCTGAACGGTACGCTGACGTCAGGGAAGCCACACTGCTTGGCGACCGGCAGTACGCTTTCCTGGAGAGATGGGCCGGGGATTGGTCCGGAGGGGCATGGATGAAAGCGGTCCTGTCACAGACAGTGTGGGCAAACCTGGCTACCCTGCCCGACTCTGCCACCAGCGATGCTATCGTGCCATTCCTGGAAATACCTGACTCGGGAGTCTATGTCACGGGCGACAGGATTGTTACCGACTTCGATTCCGATGGCTGGCCGCAGAGCGGACGCGACCGTGCACTAAAGATCATCAGGAAGGCATTCGCACTGCATATCTGCGGCGACCAGCACCTTCCTTCGACACTGCACTACGGAACAGACGAGTGGGGTGATGCGGGATATGCAATAGTATCTCCTGCCACCGGCAATATCTTTCCCAGGAGGTGGTTCCCCCCGCAACCGGGAAGAAACCGGGAGGAAGGTTCACCCTTATATACAGGGGAATTCCGGGACGGCTTCGGTAACAGGATAACTGTCCTTGCCGTGGCCAACCCGCACAGGAGCACGGCTGAGCCGACACGTCACAATGAGCTTGTGACCGGCTACAGCGCCATCATCTTCCGAAGCTCCTCACGGGAGATAGAACTGGCAAACTGGCCGGGATATGCCGGTCCGGCAACAGGAGAGCCTTTCCCGGGCTGGCCCGTGACCATCAGCCAGGCCGACAACTACGGACGAAAAATCATCGGCTGGCTCCCTGAGGTGGTTACCGAGGGACTCTGGAACCCTGTCGTCAGAATTATCAGCGAAAGTACCGGTGAGACGGTTTACAGCCTGCGCATCAGCGGCAACTCATTTCAGCCCGGAGTATTCCGGTACGGATCCTACACCATCGAGGCCGGTGACCCTGACACGGACATCTGGCGCAAAGCTGAAGGCATACAGGCATGGAGCTCCAGGGAGAGGCAGAAGCTCGTTTTCTCATTCTGAAGTCTCTGAACATCGTCAGGCCGTGCTGCTAAAAGTCCCACCCGGGGAACTGCATGGCAGAAGAGCTGATAAAGGACAATCCTCCTGGCGGTAAAATCATTCCTCAAGGTCAGTCCAGACTCTGCAACTTATGAGTAAACAAACCGCCCCGGTGGCTTTCCGGGGCGGGAATTCATTTTTAACTATGACTGCACCCTTCTCTGACAGAAGGGGCCCGCCCCGGCAGACCGTGGCGGAAAGATGGAATGATTACTTCTTCGGCGCGTTCTTCAGCGTCGCCACAAGAAAATTCCAGAATTTCTCAACAGATTCGATCTCCACCTTCTCATCAGGACTGTGGGGATAGCGGATCGTGGGCCCGAAACTGATGGAGTCAAGATCCGGATATGCTCCCATGATAATACCGCACTCAAGACCGGCATGAATGGCCTTGATCTCCGGCACCTTGCCATATAACTTATTGTAGGTCTCCTTCATGGTCACCAGTATCTTGCTATCCATGTTGGGCTTCCATCCGGGATAATCGCCTGACATGGTGATTTCGGCACCGGCAAGCTGGAACCCTGCTGCTATCTTCCATGCAGTTGCTTCCTTGGCTGTCTCCACCGAGCTGCGTGTTAGGTTATGGGCCTCAAATTTGCCGCCACTGATCTTAACAACTGAGAGATTATTGGAAGTCTCAACAACACCTGGCATACTGGCACTCATACGCTGTACACCGCACGGACATACAAACACGGCTCTTATTATCCGGTACTGGTCAGCCTCATTCATCACCGTAGCCGGTGGTTCACATTCTTTGGCAATAAGCCTGATGTCCGGGTCAACCTCCTGGAACTCTGACCTGTACATCTTCTCATAACCCTTGATGAACTTCTCAAACTGGGCCTTTTTGATTGAAGGAACAACCACTGTTGCGAATGCCTCACGCGGGATGGCATTGCGAAGGTCTCCACCGGTGTAGTCTGCGATACGCATGCCGAAGTCATGTTCCGCCTGCTGAAAGAAGCGGAACATCAGCTTGTTGGCATTACCCTTGCCCAGATGAATGTCGAGGCCTGAATGCCCGCCCCGTAGTCCCTTGAGGGTCAGCTTGTATGCTGTGATTCCTGCCAGGGTCTTCTCCTGCTTGTAGTTGCGGGAAGCGCTGACATCGACGCCGCCGGCACAACCCACGTAGAGTTCACCCTCATCTTCAGAGTCCATGTTGATCATTATCTCGCCCTGGAGCATCCCTTTCTTCAGGTTCTTGGCCCCTGTCATACCTGTCTCCTCATCGATGGTGAAGAGTCCCTCAACAGGGCCGTGCACCACTTTGGGGTCGGTAAGAACGGCCATGGCGGCTGCAACACCGATGCCGTTGTCGGCACCGAGAGTAGTACCATTGGCAGTGACCCACCCCTTTTCTATCATGGTCTCGATCGGATCCTTTTCAAAGTCGAATTTCTTGTCGGAGTTTTTCTGGGGCACCATGTCAACGTGTCCCTGAAGTACTATCCCGACACGGTCTTCCATACCCTTTGTTGCAGGTTTGCGGATTACAACATTGCCCGTCTTGTCAACGATAGTCTCAAGGCCATGTTCCTCGCCAAACTTCTTCAGGTACTCTGTCATCCGTGCCTCTTTCTTGGAGGGACGGGGAATCTGTGTGATTTCATGGAAATATTTCCACAGAAGCTTCGGTTCTAGATTTCTTATGTCACTCATATCTGTAATTTATTTACTGTTCTAGTTTTTCAATGTTTGGCATCTCAAGGCCATAACCCTTTTTCGCATTTTCCGCTTTCAGCAGGAAACCGAAAATGAGTGCCAGCACACCCAGGGCCGTGAATATCATCATCGGCAGCTGGTAGTCATAGCTCGGCACCTCCACACCGTCAAGCAGGTATGTTCCGGTGATGCAGTATTTGTCAAGCACCCAGCCTATGAGGTACGGGACACCCATCAGGCCCCAGTTCTGGACCCAGAATATCAGCGCATAGGCGGTTCCAAGCTGTTTATCGGGTATGATCTTGGGTACCGAGGGCCACATGGCTGACGGCACAAGTGAGAATCCGATGCCGAGAATAATGGTAAGAAAGAATGCCATCCACGGTTTGTCGAGCCCGGGGATCGAAAACATGGTATGAACAAAGATCAGGAGCAATGCTCCGATAATCATTATTGTCGCGCCTTTGCCCTTTCGGTCATAAAGATTTCCGAAAAGCGGGGTGAGCAGTATGGTTCCAAAGGGAAGTACTGAAGGTATAAGCCCTGCAGTCTCTGGATCTATGCCAAACTTATTGACCATAAGGTCAGATGCGTATTTCAGGAACGGGAAGACTGCCGAATAGAAAAGAACACACAGGATAGCGATATACCACCATCCCTTGTTTTTGATGATGAAGAATATATCCTTCAGCCTGAAGCTGTCCACCTCCTCCTCGGGAAGCCCCTCCTTTGACTGGGCAATGGATGCATCGAGCTTCTTGTCCATGCCGCAGTATATAAAGAATGCTATCAGTCCGATGCAGAGCAGTATCAGGGCAACGAGGATGGGCATAGAGACATGACCCAGGGCCTTGGCCAGGGGAGCCGATCCGGCGAGGGCAAGAGTGGTTCCAAGCCTGGCAGTAGCCATCTCCAGTCCCATTGCCAGCGCCATCTCCTTGCCCCTGAACCACTTGACAATGATCTTCGAGACAGTAATACCCGCAGTCTCAACCCCTACCCCAAAAATAGCATAGCCCAGTCCTGCTATGAAAACCTGGGGGTTGGCATCCCAGAAGAGAAAATGCCAGGACTGACCATCGAAAGCATTGGTAGAGATAGCCCAGAACTTCAGGGCAGTACCTGCAACCATCAGCATGGTGGCCATCTTGCCTGTGAACCTGACTCCCATCTTGTCAAGTATGATACCTCCGATGATCAACATGATGAGGAATACATTGAACCAGCCGTAGGCACTGGTGAAAAGGCCGTAATCTTCACTGCTCCACGCCAGCTGTTGCTCAAGCATCGGTTTTAGAGGAGCCATGGCATCGGTCAGGAAATAACCGCACAACATGGTAAATGCCACAACAGCAAGGGCAGTCCATCTTGCAACTTTGGAGTCAGCAAGGGTCTTTCTTATTTGTTCCATTTCAGTAAGGTGTGTTTTACAATTAGACGGTGCGTAAATGTATAAAAAAATCATTCCAATAAGCCACACAGAACACATGTTGGATGAACTTTGTGGTACAATTTTGGTTATTAAAGTGAATTGCTATTTTTGCA
>CAZFIF010000089.1:0-9645 GCA_964519065.1 uncultured Rikenella sp. | reverse complement strand
ACAACCAGCTGAAACCCGCTGCCATGAATATTTTTCAGCGTTATCTGAGGATCCTCGCTCAGGTACTTGCGCAGCTTGGTGACATACACATCCATGCTGCGGGCAGTAAAATAATCGTCGGTGCCCCATATCTTCTTCAGGGCAGCCTCGCGGCTCACAAGCGAGTTGGGCGCCAGGGCAAGCATCTCCAGTAGCTGACCCTCCTTGGGCGACAGCTGCCTCTCCTGCCCGGCAATGGTCAGGGTGCGCAGCCTGGCATTGAAAATATATTTTCCGATCTCGTAAAAGTCTTTTGAGCCGTCCTGCGTATCCCTGCGGGCGATAATAGCCTTTATCTTGCAGAGCAGTATGTCGGTATCAAAAGGTTTTGTAATATAGTCATCCGCCCCGACACCGTAACCGCGGAGCAGATCCTCCTTAAGCTTCTTGGCTGTCAGAAAAATAATGGGTATGAGCGAATTCATGCTCCGGATCTCCGAGGCGATGGTAAAACCGTCAACATGAGGGAGCATCACATCAAGTATGCAGAGGTCATACACCCCTCGGCGAAAGACATCCACAGCGAGCTTGCCGTCGTCGACAAGGTCAACCTCAAAATCGTTTATCTCAAGGTAGGATTTGAGCACAGAGCCAAAACTCAGATCATCTTCCACCAGAAATATCCTTGCACTTCTCTTGCTCATAACTATTCTCCTGCTTCGTTGTTAAAAGGCAAAAATACTGTAAAAACACTTCCCCTGCCCTCCTCGCTCTCAACAGTGACTGTACCTCCGTGAGCATCGGTGATCGCTTTGACATAATTCAGCCCCAGTCCGAATCCCTTGACATTATGTATGTTGCCTGTCGTTTCCCTGTAAAATCGCTCAAAGATACGGTGCTGGACAGCCTTGCTCATTCCTATGCCTTTGTCTTCCACCGATAAAAACAGACCGCTTTGGTTGCTGCGCGTCCTGACAATTATCTTCGGCTCCCTGTCGGAATATTTGTTGGCATTGTCCAGCAGGTTGTGGACCAGGTTGCGCAGGTGCTCAGAATCGCCTGTAATTATGCTGCTGTCTGCTTCAAGATGCCTGCTGATCACCCCTCCCCTGTCTGTTACCTGTATCTCAATCGTATCAATGGCCTGCCTGATGACCTCATGCATGTCTGTCTTCGCAAAGGCGAAGTCCATATCGTGCTTGTCAAGGGTGGCTATCTGGAGTATGGTCTCCACCTGCCTGTTCATTCTCGAGTTCTCCTTCTTGATCATGCCAACGAAGTGACGTACCTTATCCTCATCAGAGATGACCCTGCTGTTGGATATGGTGTCAGCAGCCAGCGAGATGGTGGCAATGGGGGTCTTGAACTCATGAGTCATGTTGTTGATAAAGTCGGCCTGCATCATGGAGGTCTTCTTCTGCCTGATGATAAACCAGAGGCTGAGCGCAAAGGTCGACATTATGATCAGGAGAAAGAGTCCCGACCCGCCAAGCATCAGGCCCATGGAGCCGAGAACGTAGTTTGTCTTGCGCGGGAAGACCACCGAGAGGGTCTCTCCTTTCCTTAGCAGGCCCTCAGCGAAGAGTGCCACCTTGTACGGACTATCATGAAACTCCTTCGCCTTCACTTTCGACCAGACACCGTCAACGATCGAGTCTCCTACTATGATGGCAAACTCAAATGGCGTCTCGATACCCGATGCCAGGAATTCACCGCTGAGGGTGTGAAGCAGCTCCTCCTTGTTTATTTTACTGTTACGCTCCCAGACGAACATCTCGGAGACCATCTGGTTGCTGATCGACTGAAACTCGACGGCCTGCTGCTGTACCCACCTCCTGTATTCCTCGGAACCGACCACAACGCTGTTCTCCACTGTAGTGCGGGCTTCGTCACGGGGCACCTTCATCCTTACCGGGGGCTCATCGTTCTTTGACACGATGATCTCAACGGAGTCAGTCTCTGAGGAGGCCTGGCTGCTGATGCTAAAACTCTCCGTGGTCATCCCTGGTGATGCGGAGCGATGTACAGCCTGCGGAAGTGAAGAGTATCCGCTGATAAACATATCATTCAGAAAATTCATGCGGCGGTTTGTCTCCATGGAGTGAGCCGTATTACGGAGACTGTTGATGACAAAGAAATCAAACTGCTCGTTCTGTACCCTGACAGAGTTGCCTATCCATGTCGCCTGCACCCAGATTATGGCAGTGATGGATACTACCATCAGCGCTATAAGCCCTATGAACCTGCGTTTGTTCATGACACAAAATTAAATATATATGCAAGCTGGAAATCCGTTTTAACTTTTTGTTAACCGGTTTTAACCTCACTTTAACCCCCGGGCGGATTTTATCTCTTACTTTTGTAATGTCTTATCTGTGAAAGAAGAGAAGGATACCACTGCTACCCGCCAATGGGATGCAGATTTCACAGGTGGTGGATTTAGGTTAGTTTGGGTAAATTGGGAAGAGATGCGGCAGAGGCATCTCTTCTCTTTTATTTTCCGCACGTTTCATATGTTCCTGAAGAGCCTCCACGTCTTGTCATCCGGTAGCGGGGCCTCCACGGTGACCTCCGTCTTTTTGACAGGATGAATGAACGAGACCCTGCGTGCATGCAGTGAGATGCCTCCCCCCTCATTTGATCTCTTCGAGCCGTACTTAAGGTCACCCTTCACAGGGCAGCCGGCTGCAGCAAGCTGCGCCCTTATCTGGTGATGCCTTCCGGTGTGCAGATCGATCTCCAGAAGATAGAACCGCTCTGACCTGGCCAGCAAGGTGTATGACAGCTCTGCCTGTTTGGATCCCTTCACTTCAGTCTCATAAACATACGATTTGTTCTGCTTCTCATTCTTCTTCAGATAGTTACGCAGCAAGCCCTCCTCTGCCGGCGGTCTGTCGGAGACAATTGCCCAGTACTGCTTTTTTACCTCCCGTGTGCGAAACAGCTCACTCAGCCGCGACAGCGCCTTGGAGGTACGGGCGTAGACCACACAACCGCTTACGGGACGGTCAAGCCTGTGCACCACACCCAGAAAGACATCTCCCGGCTTGCCGTATTTCTCCCTGATATAAGCCTTTACCTTTTCATCGAGAGACTCATCGCCGGTGCTGTCGCCCTGCACCAGGTCAGACGAACGCTTGTTGACAATGATGATGTGATTGTCTTCGTAAAGTACTGCCGGATTATCCTTGTTCATCTGTCTCCTTTCACCTGTGATTATTTATCCCCCGGATTCACCATTCAGCCGGGTAAACCCGGCCCGATTGAACCCCCTTCAACTTTAACCTTTATCCTTTATCCCTTTTCCTTCCGACTAATACTGCTCCTTCTCGTTCGGGAAGTCGTGTGACCTGACATCGGCAATATATCTCTGCACGGCACCCTTGATCTCGTCGTGCAGGTTATGGTATCTCCTGAGGAAGCGCGGCGAGAACTCCGTGTTGATGCCCAGCATGTCATGCAGCACCAGCACCTGGCCGTCAACCATGGGCCCGGCACCTATACCTATCACGGGCACCTTGACAGATTCGGCCACATCCCCTGCGAGTGAGGCCGGTATCTTTTCAAGTACTATGGCAAAACAACCGGCCTTCTCAATTATACGCGCATCTTCCCTGAGCTTCCTCGCCTCTTCCGGCTCGCGTGCCCTGACAACATAGGTGCCGAACTTGTGGATCGACTGCGGCGTAAGGCCGAGATGACCCATTACCGGTATGCCGGCTGAAAGGATACGCTCAATGGACTCGGTTATCTCCCGTCCGCCCTCCAGCTTCACAGCGCTGGCACCGGTCTCCTTCATGATCCTGATGGCTGAGGCCAGCGCCTCACGCGAGTTGCCCTGGTAGGTCCCGAACGGCAGATCTACCACTACCAGTGCCCGCTTTACCCCCCTGACCACAGAGGCAGCATGATAGATCATGTTTTCAAGGGTAATGGGTAGTGTCGTCTCAAACCCTGCCATGACATTCGATGCGGAATCACCGACGAGGATCACATCCACTCCTGCCTCATCGAGGATCTTCGCCATCGAAAAATCATAGGCTGTGAGCATGGATATTTTTTCACCCTTCAGCTTCATCTCGTAAAGCACGTGAGTGGTAACCAGTTTGACGCTCTTTTGTGTTGACATGTTTTCTCTGCAATGATCAGATGCAAAGCTACAAAATAAGACGATGAATAGGATTGCCGGGAATTCTTTTAGCGCTTACTGCCGTTTTGTCATAACCTTTAAAACCATAAGCGGTGGCTGCTTCTGATTATCATGACATAATTTCATAATAAGCCATGCCGGAAGCATGTGGCACAAACATTGTCAATAAAATGGTTATTGTAAAAGAATTTAAAAGTTAAACAAATAAATATGGGAAAAATTATTGGTATTGACCTGGGAACCACCAACTCATGCGTTTCAGTGATGGAAGGTAATGAGCCTGTGGTCATCCCCAACAGTGAAGGTAAAAGAACCACCCCCTCGGTGGTGGCATTTCTTGAGAATGGCGAACGGAAAGTCGGTGACCCTGCCAAGAGACAGGCTATCACCAACCCAACCAAAACCGTTTCATCCATCAAGCGCTTTATGGGCAGAAGCTTTGATGAGGTCACCAACGAGATGAAGAAGCTGACATACGAGGTGGTGCGTGGTGATAACAATACCCCCAGGGTGAAGATTGAAGACCGTAATTATTCACCGCAGGAGATATCTGCCATTGTGTTGCAGAAGATGAAGAAAACAGCTGAGGATTATCTCGGAACAGAGGTCACTGAGGCTGTCATCACCGTGCCTGCATATTTCAATGACTCACAGCGTCAGGCCACGAAGGAGGCCGGCGAGATAGCAGGACTGAAGGTCAAGCGTATCATCAACGAGCCTACAGCTGCTTCGCTGGCATACGGCCTTGACAAGAAGGCACAGGACCTGAAGATAGCAGTGTTTGACCTCGGAGGAGGAACATTTGATATATCCATCCTGGAACTGGGTGACGGTGTCTTCGAAGTCAAATCGACCAACGGTGACACTCATCTCGGCGGTGACGACTTTGACAACCTGGTTATCGACTGGCTGGCTGACGAATTTCAGAAAGAGGAGGGCATAGATCTGCGCAAGGACCCGATGGCCCTTCAGAGACTGAAGGAAGCAGCCGAAAAAGCCAAGATCGAGCTCTCGAGCACTACCAGCACGGAGATCAATCTTCCCTATATCATGCCCGTCAACGGCATCCCCAAACATCTCGTCAAAACGCTCACAAGGGCACATTTTGAGAAGCTGACCGATAAGCTGATCAACTCGGTGATCGGACCCTGCCAGAAGGCTCTTGACGATGCCGGAATGAAGACCTCGGATATCAATGAGGTGCTGCTGGTGGGCGGGTCAACACGCATACCGGCCATACAGCAGATCGTTGAGAAGTTCTTTGGACGTGTTCCCTCCAAGGGTGTCAATCCTGACGAGGTGGTCGCCGTCGGTGCTGCCATCCAGGGCGGTGTGCTCACGGGTGAGGTTAAAGACGTGCTGCTGCTCGATGTCACACCGCTGTCGCTGGGTATTGAAACCATGGGAGGCGTCATGACAAGGCTCATCGAGTCGAACACTACCATCCCCACACGCAAGACGGAGACATTCACCACGGCAAGCGACAGCCAGCCGTCAGTGGAGATCCACGTGCTGCAGGGCGAAAGACCCATGGCCCAGGGCAACAAAACCATCGGCCGCTTCCACCTCGACGGCATCCCGCCAGCCCCGAGAGGCGTGCCTCAGATAGAGGTCACCTTCGACATCGACGCCAACGGCATACTCAATGTCTCGGCAAAAGACAAAGGTACGGGTAAGGAACAGAGGATACGTATTGAGGCGTCATCAGGACTTAGTGAGGATGAGATACGCAAGATGCGCGATGAGGCCAGGGCCAACGAAGCAGCTGACAAGACTGCCAGGGAGGTGGCTGACAAGGTCAATGCTGCAGACAGCATGATCTTCCAGACTGAAAAACAGCTGAAGGAATTCGGCGACAAGATACCGGCCGACAAAAAGGGACGTATAGAGAACGCCCTGGGCCAGCTGCGTGAGGCTCACAAAAACAAGGATGTAACGGAGATTGACCGAGCCCTTGCCGAGATCAACGCTGCATGGCAGGCTGCCTCAGAAGATATGTACAAACAGGCACAGGGACCTGAACAGCAGGCAGGACCGGATGCCGGACCCACCGACGGTGGTGAGGGCGGAAAGGGAGGCGACGAGCAGGTTACCGACGTCGACTTCGAGGAGGTCAAATAGAGCCGTCTGCCAGGCGAACCACAGCCGCACGGGTGAGAACCTGTGCGGCTTTTTATATATCTTTGCATTAAACTGCAGGAGATGATCACCAGATATTTTGTACTCACGTTGCTTGCAATGATGCCTTTGCTGTTGCCGGCACAGAATCTGACCGACGTTGAAGGCAGAAAACAGGGTCCGTGGGTGAAGAAATACCCCAACGGAAAGATTATGTATGAAGGCACATTCAGGAATGATACCCCTGTCGGTCTTTTCAAAAGGTATAACGAAGAGGGTATACTCATCTCAGAACTGACATACGGTGACGGCAACGATGAAACCGCTGCGGTCTTCTTCCACCCTGACGGAACAAAAGCAGCTGAAGGTATATACATGGCAAGGATGAAAGAGGGACTCTGGCGGTTCTGGTCTGCCACAACACCTCCATATCTTATCAGCGAGGAGTACTACCATCAGGATCTCAGACACGGGTTGTCAAAGAAGTACTACCCTGACAGCACCCTGGCGGAAACGGTGACATGGGACAGCGGGATGCGCACCGGCGAGTGGCTGCAGTACTACCCCGACGGTGCCATATGCCTTAGGGCTGAATATATCGCGGGCAAGCTTGAAGGACCATTCTCTTATTACCACCGGAACGGCAACCTCTATTACGAGGGACACTACAGCGAGGATCTCAAGACAGGAGACTGGATGGTCTTCTATGAGAACGGGAAGCTGAAACAGATAATAGAATACAGTGAGGGGAGGCCGACAGACCCGAAGGTGGCTGACCAGGAGACAAAGTTCCTTGATGACCTCGAAAAAAACAGGGACAGGATAAAGGTAACGGACATTAATCAATCAGTTATCAGATGAGAGCCGCGTCGTTCAGAACAGCGACCCTTCTTTTCACACTCTGCGCCTGCCTCCTGCAACTGCCGGTCCGGGGACAGTCTGATGAAGACCGCCTCTACTTTTACCGAATCTACTTCACTGATAAAAACGCCAGCCCGTCTGACTTTCTGCCCGAAGAACTGCTCTCCCCTGCTGCCATCGCAAGACGGGAGGCACAGGGAATCGCCTTGCCGGAGCTGAGTGATCTCCCTGTCAGCCCTGAGTATATCAGTACGATGACAGAGCAGGGCCTCACATATAAATGCTCATCCCGATGGATGAATACAGCTCTCTTTACATCCCCGGAGCCCCTCGATGTCAAAGATCTCGGGCTGATACCCTCTGTTGACAGGGTTAAGCTGGTAAAGCGCCCTGCTGACCCCGTGAAAGGAACCTATGGCAAATACGGTATCGTGGCACTGAAGATGGGCACTGAGGAGTTCGACCCAAGGGTGCCTCTGAACGGTGTTGCTCTTCACCAGTCGGGCTTTACGGGCAGGGGAGTGACCATCGCGGTCCTTGACGCGGGCTTTGCCAATGCTGACAGGATAGAGTCACTGGCTCCTCTGATACACCGGGGCGGCATAATAGCCACACACGATTTTGTCACCGGATCAGAATATGTCTATGACTACCACAGTCACGGCACCTCCGTCCTCTCTATCCTCGCCGGGGACCTTCCCGGACTCATCAGCGGCACTGCCCCGGGTGCAGACTATATCCTGCTTCGCACTGAAGATGACGGGTCCGAATACCCTGTCGAGGAAGACTACTGGGCGGCAGGAGCCGAATATGCCGACAGTGCCGGGGCTGACATCATCACCTCATCACTTGGGTACTGCACCTTCGATGACCCTTCAATGAGCTACTCGTTCAGCGATATGGACGGTAACACCACCTTCGTGACACAGGCAGCAGATATAGCAGCCTCAAAGGGCATCGTCGTCATTGCAAGTGCAG
This sequence comes from uncultured Rikenella sp., assembly GCA_964519065.1. Classification (GTDB taxonomy): domain Bacteria; phylum Bacteroidota; class Bacteroidia; order Bacteroidales; family VadinHA17; genus SR-FBR-E99. Next base: position 1,559 of record CAZFIF010000089.1, on the reverse strand, counting down.
GAAATGAACGTAACAAGGAGTGGCTGCGCATCCTGGCTCCTTCCGACGGCGACGGTGTCGTCAGTGTGGGCGCGGTGACACATGAGCTGACCATCTCCGACTTCTCCTCAGCGGGATATTCGTATGACGGACGTGTCAAACCCGATGTTGTGGCCCCGGGAGTAAACCTGAATATTCAGTTTGAACCTGATCGCCTGCACAGGGGCAGCGGCACATCATTCTCATGCCCGGTGATAAGCGGACTGACGGCATCGCTTATGCAGGCTGTCCCAAAAGCCTCCCCGCCGGAGATCATCACAGCCCTTCATGAGAGCAGCGACAGGTTTCTCAATCCTGACAGCCTCTATGGCTACGGACTGCCTGACTTTCTCAAGGCCCTCCGCCTGCTCGAAGACATTCACTCCTACAAGCCTGAGGAAGGCATGACCGCGGGTCCCAACCCCTTCTTTGACGAGATATATATCTGGTTCCAGGCACCACCCGGAAATCTTTCAATAACAGTCACATCCGTTGACGGCACCCTGGTGACCAGGAGACACTACCCGGCATACGCGGCCCGCTCATACAGGCTTGACCTGTCTGGCAAGACGGGTCAGGGAGTGTACCTTGTTAAGGTGACCACAGAAGAAGAATCCAGGGTCTTTAAAATGATCAGGCTCAGCAGATGAACCGGGAAGGAAAGATAACACTGACTGAGCTGCAGGAATTGATCCGCGATAAAATTTATGAGTCGCTGCCCGGATCATTCTGGGTTATCGCCGAGATCGCCTCGCTGAAGACCCAGGGCGCAGGCCACTGCTACCTGGAACTCACAGGCAGCGAGATTCCCGGAGGCCGTATCACAGCCAGGGCGAGGGCAACGATCTGGGCATCAAAATACCTCTCCCTCAGCACCTTCTTCAATGCCAGCACCGGGATACCTCTCAGGGCCGGCATCACCATCCTCTTCAAGGCTACCGTTGAATATCATGAACTCTACGGTCTCAGCCTGAACATCTCCGATATTGACCCCTCCTATACCGCCGGCGATATGGCGCTGCGTCGCGAGACGATCATCAGGAGGCTGACCGCCGAGGGAGTCATCTCAATGAACAGGGAACTCTTTCTTGCTCCCTACCCCAGAAATATCGCAGTGATATCCTCATCCAAAGCCGCAGGCTACGAAGATTTCATCAACCACCTCTCCAATAATCCATATGGGTACGTCTTTGCGCCAGTACTGTTCGAGGCTGCCATGCAGGGCGAAACCACGGAGGCCTCAGTGACGGATGCACTGAGTATGATTGCGGAGCAGGCTGAGCATTTTGATGCAGTGGTCATTATACGGGGAGGAGGATCAACAACCGACCTCAGCTGGTTTGATAGCTATGAGATAGCCTATCACATCACCCAGTTCCCGTTGCCTGTACTTACCGGGATAGGACATGAGAAGGATGTCTCCGTATCTGACATGGTAGCCTGGAGATCGCTCAAGACCCCAACGGCGGTGGCCGACTTTCTTGTGGAACAGACAGCTGAATGCGAGAACAGGATCATTGAAATGGCAGGCGCACTGACAG
>CAZFIF010000088.1:0-9718 GCA_964519065.1 uncultured Rikenella sp. | reverse complement strand
CTTCTATACTTCAATAATGTTTATTTATATAACCTCTTATTTATACAATTAACATCTTTTAACATTTCCATGTTATATCACTGATTTCGTGTTATTTATATTCATATTCCGTGCAGCCTTAAGTATATTTGCAATCTTTTTGTATACTTTTTTGAATCTCTATTTGAACATTTCAGAATCCATGATGTTTTACTTTCAAATTTGACAATATCAACTAAAACTTGAACATCATGAAAAAGCAAACTTTTACTCTCGCAATGATCGCCCTGACGGGGATCTTTATATTTACGGGCTGCGAAAAAGAAGCAGAAGAAGAGATGAAACCCGTATCTGACATGACAATAGCAGAATATGCTGTATCTGACAAGAACTTCTCAATCCTGGTGGAAGCCCTCTCCAAAGCTGACCTGGTAAACGCACTCAACAGTGCCGGCAACTTCACAGTCTTTGCTCCGACAAACACAGCATTTACCGCTCTCTTTAACGATCTTGGCGTAAGCGGCATTGCCGACCTCTCCAAAGAGGCTCTTACTCCCATCCTCCTGTACCACGTGCTGGGCACCGAGGCCAAATCCTCAATGATCACTTCAGGTTACTATAATACACTGAGCCCGGCTCAGAATGGTTTCCTCAGCCTGAAAGTCGATGTTGCATCAGGTGTTAAACTGAATATGAATACCAATGTTACAACAGCAGACGTTGACGTGAAAAACGGTGTGATACATGTGATTGATAAAGTCCTCCTGCCCCCGACGGTCGTTGACCAGGCACTGGCAAACGAGAACTTCTCCATCCTTGTGCAGGCTGTCGTCAAAGCAGGACTGGTTGATGTACTCAACGGAACCGGCCCCTTCACGATCTTCGCTCCGACGAATGCAGCTTTCGAAGAACTGTTTGCAGCACTGAACATCTCAGGCATCGCCGATCTGACTGCTGAGCAGCTGATACCTATCCTTCAGTACCATGTCGTCAGCGGAAACGTACTCTCAACCCAGCTTTCAGCAGGCGAAGTAGAGACCCTCAACGGCAAGATCAGCGTGACCCTCTCTCCTGCTCCCGCCATCAATGGCAACTCAAATATAATTGCAACAGACGTGCAGGGATCCAACGGCGTGATCCACGTGATCGACAGCGTTCTTCTGCCTTCTTAATGCAATAATTGGTGATCAGTTTTTTTCAAGAGCGGTGTGCTGAAGTGCACCGCTCTTTTTTGTATAGAAATCCTTCAAAAAAACAATACAAAATATTACTTTTAACCCCGGAACACTTTAAGCCATGGACCGTTATACCATAACCGAACTGGAGAAGCTTACCGGCATCAGGGCAGGCACTATCCGCATCTGGGAGCGCAGGTACCGGATTATCAAGCCGCACCGCACCGACACCAACCGCAGATGGTATGATGATGATGACCTGGTAAGGATAATCAATATCTCCATCCTCTACCGCCATGGCTTCAAGATCTCAAAGATTGCCGCCATGTCCGGTGTTGAGATCGCCCGGGAGGTAGCTCTCCTTACCAGGGAGACAACTGACACCGATACACAGCTCGATTCGCTGGTCGTTGCCATGACCGACTTTAATGAGCAGGCCATAAACGATATCCTCATGCGGGCAATAATCAACAGTGGCTTCGAAGAGACCTTCGAGAGGATAGTCTTCCCCTTTCAACGACGGGTGGGCGTCATGTGGCAGACCGGATCAGTTGACATCGGGGGGGAACACTTCATGTCAAATATCTTCCGCAAGAGACTGATAGTTGCCACCGACTCGCTTCCTGCGGTTGACATACCTGACCGGAAGAGAGTCCTGCTTTACCTCCCCGAGAGTGAGCTGCATGAGATGGGCCTCCTCTTCTTTGCCTTTATCGCCAGGAAGGAAGGACATGAGACGCTCTACCTGGGACAGTCGACCCCTTTCAACGCCATGGCCGATGTGGCCGCACGCTGGAATGCTGACATCCTTGTAACAGGCTCTCTCACCGGACTGCCGTACGACAGGCCCGAAGATTACCTGAAGAGGCTGAGCGCCGTCTTCAGCAGCAAAAAGATATTGGTAGCCGGGGCCATGGCAACGGCAGCCGGCAAAAAGAAATTCGACAACGTTTTTGCCGTTAACTCGGCGACTGAACTGAGAAAGCATCTTTAGCCTCCTGCCCCCGACGCCTTGACAGAATTGTTAACTTTGTCTCCATGGAAAAACTGAACCTCTTTTTTGCCCAGATCAAGGATATAAACTGGTGGCAGAGGCTCTTCAGATGGAGAAGGATACGAAACCTGAGCTTCGATGCCTACGAGGAGTTCCGGAACCTGGCCCGCGACCTCGACAAGGGACGCAGGGAGATGGATGAGCTGCGCAATCGCATGACGGAATTATCCGCCCGCAATGAAAGCCTGACACAGAAGATCCGCGATGTGGAGATGCATTCAGTACGCAAGGACACACAGATCGAAGAGCTCAACGGTCGGCTCCGCGAACACTCCGGCACCATCAATGAACTGACGCGGAAAGTGGCAGCTTTCGAAGCTTCGAAAGAAGAAAACTTTAAAAACTATAATGAAAGTATCGCCCGCCTCAACCAGACCAAGGAGAGCCTCGAGGCAGAGCGCCGCAGGCTCGACGATGAGAGGGTGAGGGCAGTCGAGGAACATAACGAGCGGATGAAAAGGCTATGGGCCGAGCATGAGGCTGACGTCAAAAACACCATCATCCGCATCTGCGACCTCAACCATGTGAACTACATTGAGAAGGTCCCCTTCAGGGGCAATCCCGACAACACCATCGAGATCAGCGGCGAATATATCATCTTCGATGCCAAGAGCCCCGCCAACGAAGACCTCTCCAACTTCCCGGTATATATTAAGTCCCAGGCCGAAAACCTGAAGAAATATGCCAGCCAGGACAACGTGAAGAAATCGATGTTCCTGGTGGTGCCCACCAACACCATCAACAAGCTCAAGCAGCTTACCTACAGGCTGGGCGACTATGATGTCTTCATCATCACCAAGGACTCCATCGAACCGGTAATCCTCTCGCTGAAGAAGATCGAAGAGTATGACCTCGCCGATAAACTGAGTCCGGAGGACCGCGACAGCATCTGCCGCATCATCGGCAAGTTCGCACATACGGCCAAGAGGAGAATACAGATCGACCAGTTCTTTTCCAACGAGTTCATGGATATAGTCCTCAAGAGCCAGAAAGAGCTGCCTGAGGATATCCGCGAGCAGGTCATCGAGTTTGAGAAATCGGAGAAGCTGAACCCGCCCACGGAAAAACGTGCCAAGATCATCTCCGTCGATGAGCTGCAAAAGAAGGGCGAGGAGATCGAGTCTGAGGCCCGGGCGCGGAAGCTGAGGCTGCCCGAAGCCGGGGAGGAATAAAATATCAGGATTATGCGCAGAGAAAAGGATTTCCTGGGAGAGAAGGAGCTGGATGACGATGTGCTTTACGGCATTCACTCTGTCAGGGCACGTGAGAATTTCCCCGACACAACCCCCTTCCATGAGGAATGGTACAGGGCTATGGCGCTCACCAAAAGAGCCTGTTATCTGACAGCTGCCGCCTTCTTCTCCGAAGCCGGAAAACAGTATGACATTGAGAAACTGAATATCAGGGTGGTCGGTTCGGATACCCTCGACGCCCTTGCTGCCGCCGCCGCCGAGTGCGAAGAGGGAAAACACTTTGACGCCTTTATCGTTCCGGCCATATCCGGTGGTGCAGGCACCAGCATCAACATGAACGTCAATGAGATCATCGCCAACCGTGCCCTGCAGCTTACCGGGCGTATGCCGGGCGACTATGATCATATCAATCCCATTGAAGATGCCAATATATTCCAGTCGACCAACGATGTAGTCCCCACCGCCCTCCGTGTGGCAGCCATGAGGCTGCTGCTGGAGCTCGAGGAGGTCATCAATGAGCTGCGCGGTGCCGTTGAGGGGCTCGAAAGACGCTACCGCAACACCCTCCGGACAGCCTATACCCAGATGCAGGAGGCCGTGCCTTCAACCTTCGGCCGCCTCTTCAGCAGCTACAGCGATGCGCTGGCGCGTGACTGGTGGAGGGTGTCAAAATGCCTCGAACGCATCAAGGTTGTCAACCTGGGAGGATCAGCCATAGGCACCTCCATTACCGTGCCGAAGTATTTTGTGGCTGAGGTGGTGCCACGACTGCAGCAGCTGAGCGGACTGCCGGTCACGCGGGGAGAGAACCTCTCCGACGCCACCTCCAACCTTGACCCCTTTGTTGAGGTTCACGGCATCATCAAGGCCCATGCCGTCACCATGGAAAAGATGGTCAGCGACCTGCGCCTGCTGGCATCGGACATACATGGTACTCATTCGGTTAGCATACCCATGAAGCAGACCGGCAGCTCAATCATGCCCGGAAAGGTCAACCCGGTAATTCCTGAGTTCGTTGTCAGCTGCTCGCACCGTGTTTACAGCAACGACCAGCTGATAGCAACACTCGCCGGCCAGGGCTGCCTCGAGCTCAACGCCTACCTGCCGGTGACAGGACATGCGCTGCTCGAGAGCCTGAAACTGCTGATAGCCGCCGGCAGGGCTGCTGCCGGTCACATGCTGGGAGAGCTTGGCATAGATCAGGATGCCTCGGAGGCGGCAGTTATGTCAAGCCCTTCTGTCACCACCGCCCTGCTGCCGTTGATAGGATATGGTAAGGCTGCAGAGATAGCCTCCCTGATGAAGAAGGAGAAGATCGACATTTTCGAGGCCAACAGAAGGCTGCGATATGTGGAGCCGGCGAAACTGAAGGAGCTGCTAAGGCCAGAAAACCTGGTGCAGGGAGGATACCGCCTGAAGGATTTAATTTAATGATCGTACGATGACAGCCAAGGGAAGAGATGCAAAACCCCATGTGGGTATCTTCGGAAGAAGGAACGCCGGCAAGAGCTCGCTGATAAATGCACTGACAGGCCAGGATGTCGCCATCGTCTCCGGGATAGCAGGCACAACCACCGACCCTGTTAAAAAGAGCATCGAGGTGCACGGACTCGGCCCGCTGATATTTATTGACACCGCAGGTATTGATGACACCGGCGATCTGGGTCGGCTACGGATAAAAAAGTCGCTGGCAGCCCTCAGGCTTATCGACCTCGCCATACTGGTACTGACCGGCAACCGTTACGACAGCTATGAGGCTGAGCTGGTAAAGGAGTTCGGGGTGCTTGACATACCATTCGTTCTCGTTCATAACAAAAGTGACATAGAACCGCTGGATGCCTCGTTCCGTGAGGAGATCAGAAACAGCACCGGCAGGGAGATCATTGAATACTCGGCTCTCTATGCTGAAAAATACAACCCCGGGCTTCTAAGGGTTATCAGGGAGACCATGCCTCCCACAGCCCTTAAGAGCAGGGGGCTGATAGGCGACCTGGTGAGCCACGGGGATATAGTGCTTCTCATCACTCCCATCGACATCGAAGCGCCGGAGGGGAGACTGATACTGCCGCAGGTGCAGGTGATACGCGATATCCTTGACAACGACTGCACCGCCATAGTACTTAAGGAGAGGGAGGTGGATGCCTTCCTCCGCCGTACCGGCATCAGGCCGGCGCTGGTCATCACTGACAGCCAGGTATTCCTTAAGGCCGATGCCTCCATACCACGTGACATACCCCTGACAAGCTTCAGCATAGTACTGGCACGGCAGAAGGGCGACTTTGAAGCCTACCTGCGGGGCACGCCCAAAATCGGGCAGCTGAAGGACGGCGACCGTGTGCTGCTCCTGGAGTCATGCACCCACAACGTATCATGTGATGACATCGGAAGAGTCAAGATACCGCGTTGGCTGACAAACTTCACCGGCAAGAAGCTGGAATTTGACACTGTGGCCGGGCTCGATGCCTTCCCCAGACCCGTGGAGGATTACGCGCTGGTGATACAGTGCGGCGGGTGCATGGTGACCCACCGGCAGCTTATCAACAGGCTCCGTGATCCGAAGAGACATGATGTCCCCATTACCAATTATGGCATGGCGATTGCTTATGTCCACGGTATCTTCCACCGCGCCACCGAACCCTTCACCGGCAAGGCGAGGAAGGCGGGTGATCTTTTGTAAACCCGATACTTCACTGGGGAAAAAGGCCGGGAATCTTTTGTGACCCCAATACTTCCATGACAAAAGAGAAAGGCCGGTGATCTGCTCTGACCGCCGGCCCTCCCTCTGCCTGTTAAATTTATAAATTCTTATATTCTGTTTCCCTATGTTGTGCCAGTATTCTCAGAATGCTGAAACAAATCCTGCGCTTAGCTTCCCGTACGGACTGCCGCTGAATACCCGTGTGTACTCCGTCACCAGCCTCACATTGCGCCTGATAAGGTAACCAGCATGGAAGGTGGCAGACCTGTAATCGAGAATGTCAAGGTCTGACTCCACCCAGTTGAGCAGGCCGGTAAGGTACCAGGTGCTCATATCTCCTTTCGGGGAGAAGATCACCTCTGCAAAGCCTCCCTGTGTCATCAGGTCTTCACTCATCGGCGATTCCGGATCGATATAGACATCGGAGTCGGTCCTCCAGACATATTGCAGCCCAATGATCAGCTTTTCGTTGAAGTCGAGAACCAGGTCGGGACCGTACATTTTCACGGAGTTCACAAAATCGCCGGTGCTGTTCTGCAGCACCTCCTTGCCTGTGTATCCGAAGAAGCCAAGGCTGACATAGTCGCCTATGTTCTGTGTCACCTTCAGCAACATATTCTTGTATTTGTCCTTATCGAAGACAAAGGCCTTGTCAGCCTCAGTCAACCCGGCACCGCTGACAACCTCGAAGACCACCGAAGTTCCTGTTGAGAAGCCTTTGTCAAGAAGGATGCCCCTGTCATACTTCAGGTCTATGGTAGATTCTCCGGGGGAAGTAGAATAGATCTTGTAGTTCTCCAGAGTATATCTTAATTCTCCCTTAAACATAGGATCAGAGACTGCAAACTGTCCCATGTATATATTTATGCCCGTGCCAACAAGATCGCGATACATCAGAAATGCATCCTCCAGCCCGGCAATATGTCCCCTCTCATTCATAAGAAAATAGAAATAGTATGAGAGCTTGTCCGATAGTTCACCTCCGGAGATAATCTTCAACACAAACGGAGCGGCAAAATCAACGGAGCCCTCACCATTGAAGTTGAATGTAGCGTGTCCGTCCATTCTGAATGCCAGCGGCAGCTCACGGAAGAGCGACAGCCTGTCGTCACCCGTATTTATGAAATGTCTCGGTGATTCGTAATCGGTCATCCTGAATCCGTCACCGGCAAAATCATCACCGAAAGCCTTCAGCCGTGGCATCGCCGGACTGTGGCATACCTGGCAGCTGATCTGGTATTTGCGGGCGAAAGCCGGAATGGCGTCCGCCTGCTCAGGCGGAATGACCAGAAGTATGGTTACTGCCAGAAGAGTAAGTCTGGTTATTGCAGAAACTTTCATATAATTATTGTTTTAGGTTCTATCGTTCAGGGTAGTATCTCAACTTTCGTAGTATGGTCGTTGACCATCATTATCTCTGATTCCTCGGCCGGCACCTTCAGAAAGTCGGCCACCGGTTTCACAAGCAGCTGGTAATTCAGGACGGCCCTTACTTCCATATCACCCGGGGCGGCTTCATAGGGTATCCTGAAGGTAAATTTCTCCACTTTGGTCTCCCGGGGACCAATCCTGTAATCGACACCGAGCGAGCGGGTATTCCACTGCATGATGGTCATGTTACCCTGCTCATCGAAGTAGGGCATGCGGAATATCCTGTTGCCGTATGGTATGCCGTCGCGCTGCACCCCCTTGAAATCGTTAAGCTTCAGCGGGATAGCCATATCCTGGTATGCGAGGTAATCACCGGAGATGGTATACTCCTCCCCTTCGAATCCCTTTTTGTCAACCTCCAGGTGGTATTTGTTTCCCTTAGCGTCAGTGGCTTCCACATCGAGCCATGCAATACGGTCTTCCACTGAGCCGGTCGGGAACTTATGGCCTGTCTTCTGGTTGAAGAGAGCCACCCTGAAGACGATTGTCTCTCCGGGTTCTGCGAGCCTGATATCAGGTTCTATCCTGACCTCGATGGTTCCTCTCACCTTGCCAGGATCATGGGCTCCGTGGAACAGGTGCAGCCTTGCATCGTCATATGTCTTGCCCATAAGTGCCAGCTGGTATTCACCCCGTGGCATATGGCACTCATGGCAGGCTACTCCCTCCTTCGCGTAGGGACCCTCCTTCCACTCAAGCTGCGTGCTCTTGACATAAATCCCGAAAGGATTCATCTCATTGTGGCAGTTGCCGCACATCTCGGTCGTCTTCAGGAAGTCGTTCTGCACTATATTATGTGCCGGCGACTGTATCTTAGGTTCGCGCCCGCTGTACTTGGTACGGCCGGGCTCGATGTAGTAGCTGTGGTTAACCGGCGGGTCTGCCGTTGCCCTCTGTACCAGGTGGCACACCTCGCACGAGACTGACTCATTGGCCATGCTCTTCTCCTCGGGGCGGGGCGGCGGCAGGGTGCCTCCCATGTACGCCAGCGGGGCATGGCAGCCGTTGCAGCCGTCAGCTGCCTCCTTCATGAAGGGATCAACCTCGGAATGCGGTACCGCCAGCTCAAAATACTCTATCTCATCCCAGTGATGAGTATAGGCCTGTGACATCATCGCCTGTGACCACTGCTCGTAGATACCCGGATGACATGAGCGGCACTTGAGAGCTGTCTCAAAATCCTTGTACTTATACTTGCCCTTCAGGTCCTCCTGCGGAAGGGTTCTTATCAGTGTAAATGCTGTCAGCGTCAGCAATATTGCAGCCGGAACAACAGCCAGTAAAAAAAACGGAGTGATTTTAGGTCTCATAGTCTTGCATATTGACCCCAAAATATACGAAATAAATCTAAATACAGCGAAATTATCACATAATTGACATCCTTTTAGCCCTACATCGTCACAGAATTACCAACTCCCGGAGAAACAGCCCCGACCTGTCGGAAGTCCTGCTTGTGATTCCGGCCGGGTCTGCCCCGGCTGGTAGTGGACGACCACTTTACGATCCCGGGTGAATCTTCCCGAGCCCGGCAGTGCCATGCGCCGCCTGTAGAAGACACCGGAGATATACGTACGTATTAATAAACATAACCCATCGGGGTCGATCCAAATTTGGAGGGCAGTTATATAATTATTTGTACATTTGTGTGTTAATCATCGTGTCATGACCCGAAACTGGACACTGGAATACAAGATTAAGATCAACAGGTCAGGATTGTATTGATGGCCCCTGCCACGGCGGCCGGCATCTGTAACGTCTCCCCCCGATGGTGACCCCTCCCACGGCCGGCAGAGCGCCCCTCCTTAAATTTTTTAAAATTCCGGTTTCATCTAAAATAACTTTCATTATGGATACATTAATTATTACTGGTTCAGGACTTACTGTCAACGACGTGGTCAATGTGGCACGCCACGGACAGAAGATTGAGTTGCACCCCGATGCCCGCAAAAGGATACTCGAGTGCCGCGCCATGCTCGAAAAGAAGATTACGGCTCATGAGATCATGTACGGTGTAAATACAGGTATCGGTGAGTTCTCCGAGATAGTACTCGACGATAACCAGATAAAGGACTTTCAGAAATACCTCGTATACAACCATGCCGCCGGCATCGGCGATCCCGCTTCGATTGAGACAGTGCGCGGTGCCATGCTTGGCCGCATCAATGTGCACGCTCATGGCAACTCCGGC
>CAZFIF010000087.1:0-9763 GCA_964519065.1 uncultured Rikenella sp. | reverse complement strand
TTTCAACCACCACCTCCGACTATGACAGGGAGAAGCTTCAGGAGAGGCTTGCCAAGCTGGCCGGCGGTGTGGCAGTGCTTTACATCGGTGCTGCTTCTGAGGTTGAGATGAAGGAGAAGAAAGACCGCGTCGACGACGCCCTTCATGCAACACGCGCTGCAATAGAAGAGGGTATCATCCCCGGTGGCGGTGTAGGCTACCTGAGAGCAATTCCGCTGCTTGACAATCTGAAAGGCGATAACGATGATCAGAATACCGGTATCGACATCGTCAAGAGGGCCATTGAGGAGCCTCTCCGTCAGATCGTTATCAATGCCGGCAAGGAAGGTGCTGTGATAGTGCAGAAGGTTCGTGAAGGCAAGGGCGACTACGGGTACAATGCCCAGACCGACAAGTACGAGAATCTCTTCAAGACCGGTGTTATCGATCCGGCCAAGGTTGCAAGGATAGCACTCGAGAATGCCGCATCAATAGCCGGTATGTTCCTCACCACCGAGGCAGTCGTTGTCGAGGAGAAGGAAGAAAACCCCATGCCTAACCCGGGAATGGGCGGCGGCGGCATGCCGGGCATGATGTAGGCACTGAACTGGCTTATTGGTTTAATAAAGAAAGCTGCCCCGTTTCCGGAGCAGCTTTCTTATTAGGGAGCAGTCATCAGCCGGCGGTCATCAGTCAGCAGTTTGAGGCTACGACACAGGAGAAGTCTCAATCCCGCATCTGCCTGCTGGCGGATCAGGGCAGCAAAATCGAAAATCGCACATCGCAAATCTCAACTTTTCCCCATCTTTGCATCATGGCTGACCCCAGGCAGGTAAACGACCTAGAGCACGAGAAGATAGGGAAACTGATGTGGAAGTACTTCCTTCCGGCTTTTGCCAGCATGATGGCAAACGCTCTCTATAATATCGTTGACCGCATCTATATCGGCCAGGGTGTTGATGCCCTTGCTCTCTCCGGCCTGAGCGTGATCTTCCCGCTTATGATAATCATCATGGCCTTTGGCATGCTCGTGGGTATAGGCTCAGCCGTACGGGTCTCCATCAGCCTGGGGGAGAAGGACTATGGCCGGGCAAACAGGATCCTGGGCAACGGTTTCTTCCTGTCGCTGGTGATGGGACTGACGCTTATGATTATTGGCTTCCTGATTCGCGACAGGATATTACTCATCTTCGGAGCCGGTCCTGAAACACTGGCATACGCCTCTGAGTATTTCAATATCATCCTTGCCGGGATACCCTTTGCTATGACCGGCTACGCGCTTAACAACATCATCAGGGCAGAGGGCAATCCGCGTATTGCCATGATCTCAATCTTCATCAGTGCCGGGCTTAACATCATACTCGACCCTATCTTTATCTTCGGTCTCGACATGGGTGTCAGGGGTGCCGCCCTGGCAACCATCATCTCGCAGGCCGTCCTCTGCGTATGGGTACTCAGGCACTTCCGCAGCAAAAGGAGTGTCACCAGGCTGTCGCTTCCCGACATCGCCCCCGACCCTTATATAATAAGGTATATCATCTCGATAGGCTTTGCACCCTTTGCCATGAATGTTGCCTCAAGCCTGGTCACGGGAGTCATGAACACCCTTTTCATCAGGTACGGTGGAGATATCTCGGTGGGTGCACTGGGTATTGTACACAGTTCCACAATGATGCTGGTGATGACCATCATCTCCATCAACATGGCCATACAGCCCATTATTGGATTCAACTACGGGGCAGGACTTTACTGCAGGGTGAAGGAGTCGGTGATGAAAGCCATAAAATATGCCACGCTCATTGCCACAGCCGGGTGGCTGATATGCATGCTGATGCCCGGTGCGGTGATAAGCATCTTCAATTCAGACAGTATTGAGCTGAGGGAGGCCGGAGTGCTGGGTCTGAGGATCTACTGCGCCGTGCTGCCGGTGGTCGGTTACCAGATTATCGCCTCAAACTATTTTCAGGCCATAGGCAAGGCCAGACTGGCGGCCTTCCTTTCTCTGCTCCGCCAGATAATAGTGCTGTTGCCGCTGATAATCATACTCCCGCGATTCTGGGGCGTGGAAGGGGTATGGATCGCCAATCCGATATCTGACCTGGTAGCCGCTGTTGTCTCGTTCATCTTCTTCCGCCGGGAGCTGAGGAGGCTTAACTGCCCGGCGAATACGCCCGGTGATGTTCCACCGCCGGAACCACCGTCGGCAGTAACGCTCTACTGACCCTCCCGTTTCTTCCTTCGCATTACAATAGTAAAGAGTGCCATCACAACCGCGGTACCTGCTGTGGCGATGATGAGTGCCGTCTTCATCGGCATGGCCAGTCCGCCTCCCTTATGCGGTGCCGCAAGTATATATGTGATGCAGACAGCAGTGAGAAAGAGGGCCGGCAGAGACATGAACAGGTGGCTCTTACCCCTGAGAGCCAGGTACATGGCTATGGTCCAGCATGTTATGGCTGCAAGGGCCTGGTTGGAGATACCGACGAACTTCCAGATTCGAGCGAATTCATCCTTCATGACGAATGTGAGGACAAAGCCAACAGCAAACAGAGGGATAGTGATCATCAGTCGCGAAGAAACCTTCTTCTGCGGCAGCCTGAACATGTCGGCCACCGTGAGCCTTGCACTCCTGAAGGCTGTATCTCCTGAAGTAATGGGGCAGGCCACGACTCCTATCACTGCTATCACTGCCCCGGCTTTGCCGAGCCACGACCTGCAAATCTCGTTGACCAGCCAGGCCGGGTCGGGCCTGATATCGGGATTGTCGGCCAGAGGATGGGTGAAGGCATAGTTGAGACCGTGAACATCACCCATATAGTTCATGGCTGCCGTAGCCCATATTATGGCCACGATACCTTCGGCGATCATGGCGCCGTAGAAGATCTGTCGTCCCTGTCTCTCTGACTTCAGGCATCTTGCCATCAGTGGTGCCTGGGTGGCATGGAAGCCGGAGATGGCACCGCAGGAGACGACGATAAACAGGTATGGAAAGATGGTGTTGGTGGCAGCGTCAGGCTGAAAGTTCATCAGCGTGGCGGGGGTGAGCTCCATCAGTGTGAGGGAGCCTCCGGCCCATCTCACTATCATACTCAGGAGCACACCAAGAGCCATGAAGATCAGCGCTCCGCCGAAGAAAGGATAGAGGTGTCCAATGATCTTGTCGATGGGCAGGAGGGTGGCGACTATGTAATAAAAGAAGATCAGCCCAAGCCAAAAGGGGAGGCTGAAGCCTGACATTGTATAGAGCAGTTTGGCGGGGCCGCTTACGAAGGCCACGCCGACGAATACCAGGAGCAGGAGGGTGAAGAGCCTCAGAAAAGACCTCATATTCTTTCCCAGGTAGGTGCCTACCAGCTCGGGGAGGCTGGCACCATCGTGCCGCACTGACAGCATGCCGGCAAAATAGTCGTGCATGGAACCCATGAAGATGCATCCGACGACGATCCAGATATAGACCACCGGGCCGTACATGGCTCCCAGGATGGCACCGAAGATCGGACCCAGGCCGGCGATGTTGAGGAACTGTATCATGAACACGCGCCATGCTTTCATGGGGACATAATCAATACCGTCACTTTTGGTGAATGCCGGGGTGACACGCGACGGATCCATCCCGAATATTCTGTCGGCCACCCTTCCGTAGACAAGATACCCGAGGATAAGTAAAGTGACCGATGCTGCAAGGGTGATCATGGGTTCATTCTTATGTAATCTGCTAAAGTAAATAAAATGGAGGCAGGGTGTTCTCAAAAGTTGACAACAGTAAAGAAAGGGCCAAATTATATATATTTGCAGCTAGAATGAACCGCCCACCCCTGATGGACAACATACGCAACTTCTGTATCATAGCTCACATAGACCACGGTAAGAGCACCCTGGCAGACAGGCTTCTTGAAAAAACCAACACCGTGGATTCGCGTGAGTTTCAGAATCAGGTGCTGGACGACATGGATCTGGAGAGGGAGAGGGGCATCACCATTAAGAGTCATGCCATTCAGATGGACTATGAGCAAGATGGGAAGAGATACTATCTTAATCTTATTGACACACCGGGCCACGTTGATTTTTCCTACGAGGTGTCGAGGTCAATAGCCGCCTGTGAGGGGGCCCTGCTGGTTGTAGATGCCACCCAGGGCATACAGGCCCAGACCATCTCCAACCTTTACATGGCCATAGAGCATGGTCTGGAGATCATCCCCGTGCTCAACAAGATGGACTCAGTGAGTGCCATGCCCGAGGAGGTGAAGGACCAGATAGTTGACCTCATCGGCTGCGGACGTGATGAGATCATTGAGGCGAGTGCGCGCACAGGCATGGGTGTCGATAGAATCATGGAGGATATTGTCAGCCGGATACCTCCTCCCCAAGGCGACCCGGAGGCACCGCTGCAGGCACTGATCTTTGATTCCGTCTTCAACTCATTCAGGGGGATAATAGCCTATTTCAAGATAGCCAACGGCACCATCAGGACACATGACATGGTCAAGTTCGTAAACACGGGAAGCGAATATGACGCTGATGAAATAGGTGTGCTGAAGATAAAAAGGGAACCGCGGGATGTGCTCAGCGCCGGCGATGTGGGATACATCATCTCAGGCATCAAGATATCGGCGGAGGTAAAGGTGGGAGACACCATCACCCATGTGGCCCGTCCGTGTGCCAGAGCCATATCCGGATTTGCCGATGTGAAGCCTATGGTCTTTGCCGGCATCTATCCCGTTGACGCTGATGACTATGAAGATCTCAGGGCCTCCATAGAGAAGCTGCAGCTCAACGACGCCTCTCTTACTTTTGTGCCGGAGTCGTCGGCAGCGCTGGGCTTCGGCTTCAGGTGCGGATTCCTGGGCCTGCTGCATATGGAGATCATCCAGGAGCGGCTTGACAGGGAGTTTGACATGGATGTGATCACCACCGTGCCGAACGTCTCATTCAGGGTGCTTACAACAAAGGGCGATATTATTGACGTGCATAACCCGTCGGGGATGCCGCCGTCAACGGTCATCGACGAGATAGAGGAGCCCTATATCCATGCACAGGTGATATCAAAATCGGAATACCTCGGGCAGATACTGAAGCTCTGTATTGACAAGCGCGGGACGCTGAAGAACCAGATCTACCTGACAAGCGACAGGGTGGAGGTGACCTTCGACATGCCCCTCTCGGAGATCGTCTTCGATTTCTATGACAAGCTCAAGAGTGTCTCAAAGGGATATGCATCGTTTGATTACCATATAACCGGGTACAAGAAGGCAGACCTGGTCAGGCTCGACATCCTGCTCAACGGGGAGATGGTTGATGCCCTCTCGACGCTCATCTACCGTGGCCACGCCTACAGTTTCGGACGCCGCATGTGCGAGAAGCTTCGGGAGCTGATACCGAGACAGCAGTTTGACATTGCCATCCAGGCAGCCATCGGGGCCAAGATCATAGCACGTGAGACCGTCAAGGCTGTGCGCAAGGATGTGACCGCAAAATGCTACGGCGGTGACATAACCCGAAAGAGGAAGCTGCTCGAGAAGCAGAAGAAGGGAAAGAAACGGATGCGCCAGATAGGCAATGTTGAGGTTCCACAGCAGGCTTTTCTGGCTGTGCTGAAGCTCGACTGACCCTGAAAAAAATGGGGTCCGGGTGTTGCAAATAAAGAAATAATGTTAACTTAGCGCATCGTTAGGGCTTGAAGCGCAAGAAAAATATAACTTCGAACAACCCCGAACTAACCTAAAATCACACCCCGCAGAGACTGTTTCCTGCGGGGTATTTTTTTTGCAGAAAGCCATCTGCTGTGCGGATTTGCTCCTGCAGGCTTCTTAATAGGGGTTCCGTCGCATTCAGTTAACTCTGCCTGCGGGCTGCCAACCTAACAGAGCAGCTTGTATCCCTTGCCGTGGATGTTGAGGATCTCTACTTTACTGTCTTTGCTGAGGTATTTGCGTAGCTTGGTGATGTAAACGTCCATACTCCTGGCATTGAAATAGTTGTCGTCGATCCAGATCGATTTGAGAGCAAGGTTACGTTCCAGCACCTCGTTGCTGTGCCGGCATAGAAGTTCAAGGAGCTCCGACTCCTTGGTGGTCAGCTTGCGCGACTGCTCCTGATAGGTAAGGAGCTGCCTGGTGACATCGAAGTTATACTTTCCTATGGTGTACTTTTCAGCCGCAACGTCTGTGACCCGCTTCGTCGAGCGCCGGAGGATAGCCTCGATACGATAGACCAGCTCTTCCATGGAGAAGGGTTTGGTGAGGTAGTCATCAGCACCGGTTTTAAAACCCTCGATGACATCTTCCTTCAGATTCTTCGCCGTAAGAAAGATGATCGGTATATGCGGGTCTATATTCCTTATCTCCCTGGCAAGTGTAAAACCATCCATCTCTGGCATCATCACATCCAGCAGGCAGAGAGAGAACCTTTCCTTCCTGAATATCTTCATCGCCTCTGCTCCGTCGGTGGCCAGGGTGGTGTCATACTCCTTGGCGGAGAGATAGTTCTTCAGCAACTGACCCAGATTTGTGTCGTCTTCGGCGAGAAGGATGCTTACTTTTTTCATTTTGGCTGTTGTTTTGGAAGATGAATGACTATTCGTGTGCCCTTTCCGGCCTGGCTCTCAACCTTTATTGTACCGTGGTGTTCGTCGGTGATGGTTTTCACATAGCTGAGTCCGAGTCCGAATCCCTTGATATTATGCGTATTGCCTGCCGGCACCCTGTAGAACTTGTCAAAGATATGTTTCTGGTGTTCCCTGGGTATACCGATGCCGTTGTCTGAGACGGTGATCACTACACCCCTGTGCCAGCTTTCCGTGGTGACGGTAATTTCGGGTGTGCGTGCGGTGTATTTGAGGGCGTTGTCTATAAGGTTAAGGATCACATTGAAGAAGTTGGGTTCATCAATTGTCACCATGGGGTCGGAGGCGTCGAGGAAGGTCGAGATGGTACCTCCCCGTCCGGTTACCTGCAGCTTGAAGGCATCCACAGCCCTGATGATAACAGCATGTACATCGGTCTGCTTCTTGTCGAGTTCGAGCCTGGCCCTCTCGAAGATGGCAGTCTGCAGCACCTTTTCAACCAGCACCTTCAGCCTGTTGCTCTCCTCGGAAATAACCGTTGCGAGCTCCCGGGTGTTCCTTGATCCCTGGGGAATGGAATCATCGGCGAGCATCTGTGATGCCAGGGAGATGGTTGCGATAGGTGTTTTCAGCTCGTGGGTCATGTTATTGATGAAATCACTCCTTATCTCTGAAAACTTTTTCTGGCGGAAGATTACGATAAATGTACCCGTTGAGAGCATGATCAGCAGCAGCACTATCAGCAGTGATGCAATTGCCATGAATGATATCTTGGCAAATTTGTATTTCTCCTCCCCGGGGAAATAGATGGTGAGGATGTTGTTGCCGGGCACGGGGTCATTGGGAAAGAGCTGCCGCAGGTATTTGTTGGCACCGGTCCTCTCACGGTAATCCGGCGTACGGTAAATTATCCCCCCGTAATCGCCCCTGACGGCACACTCGTAGTCGAGATGTATGCCGACATCATCGAGCGATTTCCTGATGATTGCATTGAGATCCTCGGAGGAAAAGCGGTCCCGCAGGGGAGGGGTCTCATGCAGTATCCGGCTGACGATATTCTCTATGGAGACGATCTTGCTGGTCATACGTGCCGCAGCGCCGGCAGTGAGGCTCTGCTCCCCGGGTTCCGTATTACCGATCAGCGACTCCGGCTGCAGGCTCTCTGAGTTGAGGAGATAGGTGCGGCCGGCACGGTTGATGATGACTGACCTGACGTCAGGGTCGAAGCCGTATTTCTCAAGCAGCATCGATTCGGCCTTCTGCCGGGCAGTCACCGGGTTGCCTTCATACGCGGCGACCTCTTCCTCCGGGGCATCTGCCGTAACATCGGGATTGATCTCGCTGATGATGCGGTTGTAGGTCTCCGTACGCTCAAGCTCATTTACCACCTCTTTCAGGGCTTCATTTACACCAAACCTGAACTGCTGGTCCTCGGCGCTCACCACATTGTTGATCCACCGCACCTGGATAAATACCAGTGCGAAGAAGGCCAGGAAGAAGAAACCAGCCAGCAACGCTATGTGCTTTCGCTTCATACTTTTACAAAAGTAATCCGTTAAAACCTTTATCCGTCTGTTTAACGAATTTTAACAGAATAAACGGAAAATACGAAAATAGAAATAATTAAAATAATGTTAAAAATCAATAATTTAACATAGTGTTAAGAGTATACCCACAAAATTCTACTGATATTTGCATCAGTTATGGCACGAAAATTGTAATAGAATAATTGGAGTTTTTTTCATAGGTTAGGTTAGTTTTAGGGTTAACACTGAAGAGGAGGCAAGAGATTGTCTCCTCTTTCTCTTTTATAGAGCCGATGCGGAGATGTTCCGGCCAGTTGTTGCACTGAAAGTAAAAGGCCTATAAGACATTTAATAGGTGCAGGTGCCGCGGCATTCAGGGTGTTTCCCTCCAGTCTGTTATTGAAGGCTACATTCAATAAATGGCAGTCACGGCACAGGGTACTACGGGTATTACCTGCCCGGTGGCTGAGCGCAGATGAGGCAGCACTATGTTACAGTGCCAGCAAGGAGGCGTTAGGGTCATTGACCGTGCGGCTGTTGAAGACAAAGACTGCTGTAACCTCGGGTATTTGCCTGATGCTGCCGGCGAGGGTCTCCGCTCTGTGTTCGTCGGGGTCTCCGCTGATGATAAGAAAGTAATCGATCTTCCTGAGTTTACGGATAAGGATATTTCCCTCGCAATGGTTTGAGACAAGAGTGAATGCCGGCATGTCGGAGACGAAGCAGGAGAAGCGGTTTTCGCCGCTGCTGGTAACTGCTGTGACATCATGGTCGCATTTGCGGAGGCCGGTACCCAGGTGGCGGTTAAGCATGACCGAGATGCGGTAATCCGGTTCAGCCGAGACGATTCCCAGGAAGAGAAATTGAGGGATATCCTCAATGGGAATAGTGTGCCTGGTTATCTTTTTATCCCTGTTCATTTCTCCCTGCTGTTTACCATGTTCCATGCCACCATTGAGGCTTCCTGTTCAGCCTCTTTTTTTGTGGTACCCTCACCCTGGCCGGCGATCTTGCCGTTGATCTCCAGCGTCACCGCAAAGAGCGGGTGGTTTCCCGTACCGTTCTTTTCGCGGAAGGTATAGTGTATCTTTTTCCTCTTTTTCTGGCAGTATTCCATGATGAGGCTCTTGTAGTCAGTCTCACCGTCAAGCAATGCCTTGAAGTCGAGGTGTTTTATCAGTGCCTTTTCAATAAAGAAACGGCGTGTGCGATCAAAGCCCTTGTCTATAAACAGTGCTCCTACGAAGGCCTCCACGGCATTGCCGTAGAGGTTGCGTGGCGAGTCGGTAGGAGCCAGATGGGATACTATCAGTCTGTCGAGTCCCATACTGATGCCCAGCTGGTTAAGGGTATCCCTGTTTACTATGCGGGCCCTGGTCTTGGTGAGGAGTCCCTCGGAGGCATCAGGATAAAGATGAAACAGGTAGTCAGAGATGATGCTGTCTATGATGGCATCACCCAGGTACTCCAGTCGTTCATTGTTGATTCTGGCTCCGTCAGGGAGAATATAGGATGCCGACCGGTGTATGAATGCCATCTCATAAAGCCTCAGGTTTCGCGGGCGGAATCCGAGAAGACGCTTCAGGCCGGAGCGAAACTCCCGCCTGTCATGTACCATGGTGTTGTGCTTTTTCCTGTGGAGCAGGAACACTATTCTTCGAATTTCCTGATCAATACAGAGGCATTATGCCCTCCG
>CAZFIF010000086.1:0-9793 GCA_964519065.1 uncultured Rikenella sp. | reverse complement strand
AGCACGAGTAGCAGCAGCACCAGGAGCAGCTACAGCGCACCCGTCGAAAAGAGCAGCAGCGTAAGCAGCACACCCGCAAACGGCAGCAGCAGCTCAGAGACAGCCGCACCTGCCAGGCGCAGATAAAGGCACATAGCTCACTGAGCACCATATATCCTCCTGGAGCGCAGAGAAATTAAACTCTGCGCTCCTTTTTTTTATTACTTTTGCCGGGCCGCTGGCATTACAATAATATCTTCTGAAAAATGACTTTCGACGAGCTCGACCTTGATCCCGACATTCTTGATGCCATTGAATACATGGGCTTCAGGGAGACCACACCCATACAGGAGAAGGCCATACCCGTCATAATGGAGGGCAACGACCTGATAGCCTGTGCCCAGACAGGCACAGGTAAAACTGCTGCATACCTGCTTCCTGTGATGAATGAGATCGCATACAGACGTCCTTCCCATACCCATACCCTGATACTCGTCCCGACCCGTGAACTGGCCCTGCAGATAGACCAGCAGATACAGGGACTCGCCTACACCCTCAACATCACCTCCCTGGCTGTCTACGGCGGCGGTGAGGGCAGCGCCTGGGACCAGGAGCGGGAGGCACTCTCAAAGGGGGCCGACATCATTGTTGCCACCCCGGGCAGGCTGATATCACACCTCAACCTGGGCTATGTGAAGTTCAATGAACTGGAGGTGCTCGTGCTTGACGAGGCGGACCGCATGCTGGACATAGGTTTCTATGACGATATTATCCGCATCATCTCATACGTGCCAAAGAAACGTCAGACGCTCATGTTCAGCGCCACCATGCCTCCCCGGATACGGTCGCTCTCAAAACAGATCATGAAGAGCCCTGCGGAGATAGCCCTGGAGATGTCGAAGCCGGCTGAAGGTGTCCTGCAGGCCGTCTATCTGCTCGAGGAGAACCAGAAACTGCCGCTGCTGAACAGCCTGATAGCCGACAAGCCCGAATACCACAGCATACTCATATTCAGCTCCACCAAGAAGAAGGTACACGAGATTGTACGTGGACTGAGATCGCGCGACTTTGCCGTTGAAGGCATATCGTCCGACCTCGAGCAGAAACAGCGTGAGGAGACGCTGCTGCGGTTCCGCTCGCGGCGCACCCGCGTGCTGGTGGCTACCGACGTCCTTAGCCGCGGCATCGACATCAAGGATATCAACCTGGTGGTCAACTACGACGTGCCGTCAGACGCGGAGGATTATGTTCACCGCGTGGGCCGCACCGCCCGCGCAGAGACCACCGGCGTGGCAATTACCCTCGTCACAAAGGCCGAGATGTACAAACTGCAGCGCATAGAAAAACTGATAGAATACCAGGTCTTCAGGGCTCCCCTGCCCGACTTCATTGCAAGCGACCACGCAGACACCTCCGCACACCGTCCCTCACGGCCGAGAACAGGCAGAAGGAACTTCAGACGCAGATAGAAGAGAGGAGAAAGGTTAAAGGATAAAGGGAGGAGGGTGTAGAGGCAGGGGGAAGGTGCAGATAATTTTATCTTAAATTTATCATGCGCAGCATCTTGCCTGTCAGCTTGTTCTTCTTAACTTTGATCATCTCTTAAAATACTACACCCTATGGCTGCTGATGAAAAATCACTGATCATTATCGGAGCAGGATTCGCCGGACTGGCTGCCGGCATCTATGGACGACTCAACGGTTACAATACACAGATCTATGAGATGCATAACCTCCCCGGCGGACTCTGTACTGCCTGGAAGAGAAAGGGCTATACTTTTGATGCGTGCATCCACTGGCTGGTAGGTTCATCACCTGACAGCCCCCACCACGGCGTCTGGGAGGAGACAGGGATCGCACAGGGAAGAGAATTTGTCTATCCCGATGAATACTGCCGCTGTGAGGGAGCCGACGGGCGCACCGTCATCTTCTATTCCGATGCCGGCAGGCTTGAGGAACACCTCCTTCAGTTATCCCCCCGGGATGCGGAGACCATCAGGGAGTTTGTCAGGGGGGTGAGGATGTGCACCAGGTTCGACTTTCCGACGGATGATGATCCGCCACTCCTCAGGTTGAAGAAGAGCGTGAAGATGATCTTCGCCTTCATGAAGAACGGCAAAGAATGGAAGAGATGGACCAACATGACGGGTGAAGAGTTTGCCAACCGTTTCAATGACCCCCTACTGAAGGAGGCATTCCGTGAGATATGGATACCGGAGTTTTCCATGCTCTTCATGCTCTTCACCTTCGCATGGCTTCACATCAGGAACGCCGGCTATCCCATCGGCGGATCGATGCCCATGTCGAAGGCTCTCGAAGAACGGTACAGGGAGCTTGGCGGCACCATTAACTATAACAGCAAAGTTGCACGGATACTCACCACCGACGGCAGGGCTACCGGCATCAGGCTGGTGGACGGTACAGAGATCCCCGCTGCCAGGGTCATCTCGGCCGCCGACGGCCATGCCACCCTTTTCAATATGCTCGACGGCAAATACCTCGACGCAAAGACACGCGAACAGTATGAGAAGTGGCCTCTGTTTCATTCACTGCTGTTTGTATCACTGGGTGTCAACCGTAAATTCGACGATCTGCCAATCACGGTCTCAGGAATCAGCTTCCAGCTGAAAGAGCCTGTTATGATAGCAGACAAGGTGCGTGAGAGGCTTCCGGTGCATGTCTATAACCAGGATCCGACTATGGCACCTGAAGGGAAGACCGCCATCACCGTGATGCTGGAATCTGATTACGACTACTGGAAGAAGCTTGCCGAAGACCCGGCTGTCTATGTACAGAAGAAGGACCACATCGCCAAGACTATCGTCAGGCTGCTGGATCAGCGGTTCCCCGGCATCACCGGACAGGTAGAGGTGACCGACGTGGCAACCCCGCTGACCTTTGAGCGCTATACCGGTAACTGGAAGGGATCATTCGAGGGGTGGCTCATCACGCCGGAGAACGCATACACCATGACCAGACCGCTGCCACAGACTGTACCCGGACTCAAGAACTTCTACATGTGCGGCCAATGGGTAGAGCCCGGTGGAGGCCTCCCCACCTCTATCCAGTCGGCAAAACGTCTCCTTAAGACTATCTGCAGGGAAGACGGCAAACGCTTCAACAGTAAGGAACCCGCCGCCTAAACCTCCAGGTTGCTCATCTCCTTCGTCACGGTGAAGCTGTACTCCGGGTATTCATAGATCGGAACGCGCGGTTCGGTCTGGCCTATGCTGTATCCGAAGAGTCCCTCGTACTGCGCCGTATCCTCACCCAGCTCCTCGAGCTGCCTGAGGTACTCGTGTATCGACTTCGACTCAATGATGATCATCTTTCCCATCTTGTTGATGATGGGACTGTGTGTCCGGGTGATGTCATGGTCGAACTGCAGTATCCTCCTGCCATACCTGGTAATACCCACCACCCTGAAGGTAAGGCTCTTGCCAACGCCCGGCAGGTTGAGCACGTTGCGGTCGGTGCCCAGGAAGGGAAGGTCGGCAGAGCGGCGCAGTGCATCAATATTATCAACGATATTCTCCGCATTGTCAGCAAACTGCCGTACGGTCTCGTAATGCTCACTGTCTATCCTGCCGATGATCTTCTCCTCAAGCTGCTCCTGTACCACCCTGGCATTGGGTGCGAAATTGAAGTTGTTCTCCATGTAACCCTTGACCGTGAAGGTATAGTAAGGCAGGATGCCAACATCATTCATCACCTTCCTCAGCTTGGCCGTATGACCTCTTCGTGAAGCAGCCGTGGTAAATACCAGCTGGTTGGTGATGAGCCATCCGGCACCTGTGAGCATGCGTGCCGCCAGGCTCGACTCCGGTGTGACCTCCATGGGCGACTCAACATGTGTCTGGATAAGAAACTGCGAGATGCCTATCTCCCGGGCCCTCTTCTTGAAGTCGCCGAGTATCTCTACCAGCTCCGGTGTTATCCGCTGTGGCAGGTATGTCAGCATCCTCGTCCCGAGCCTTACCCTCTGTATCTCGGCATGCTTCTCGCCGTCAGCTCTCTGCCTGTTCTTCTCCCGCTTGTTGCGCGCCATCTCATATACGGCATCGAGCAGCTCCTTCAGGCTCCTGTCGGAGCTCATCAGGGCATCACCACCGGTGATGAGTATATCCCTCAGCTGAGTGTCATCCTCGAAGTATTGCAGCAGCTTCTTCTGTTTCTCCCACCAGCTCTCACTGGGCTTAAGCTTATCAAGGTCGAAGTTGAGGTGACCGCTCTGGAAATCGTACATACGCTGACAGGGGGAGCAGAGTCCGCCGCATGCCCTGCCCATGGTGTCAGGGATGAGTATGGCCACCTCGGGGTACCTCCTGTGGATGTTATTGTAGGAAGGAAGGAGCCACCCTGCAGCATTGGGCTCACCGGGCACCACCTTATCCTCTTTCTCCCATGCGACGATATGCCCGAACTCATCCACCAGCTGACGGCTGTAGACAATGTAATGCCTTATGGCCAGGTCGGCGCCGATGGCGAAATAGGGAACACGCACATGCAGCAGCGAGAGATAATAGGGGTTCACGAAGAAGGGTATGCCCGCCTTCTGGGCATCATAGAGTATCTTCATGGTGTCAGGGTCAAGCGAATGACCGAGCATCTCGTTGAGGAGGTCCGGCGACCGCACTGCAAAATGGAGATGGAACTTGTAGTTGTCCCACCACTCGCTCATCATTTGCAGTTTCTCATCGCGCGATATGCCTTCAGGAAATGAATATTTCCCATCTTTGATCTGGCCAGCATCAATCTTGTCTGTCAGCAGGTTGATGATCCTCTCCCTGTTCTCCTTGCGCAGCTCCACGATGCGCGGATCGACTCCCGACGGGTACATCTCCATCCATTTCTCAACACTGTCCCTGTCGGGGATCACCTGGTTGCTCTCACCCCTCAGCTGCCTGAAGAGCTGAATCATGTCAATGAAGAACTCAGGCTTGGAACCGCCCGTACCCTTGATCACGGCAAGCCATATAAACCTGATGGGATTGCTCACGGCTATCTCCCCCCGCAGGTTGGGGTCGGGATACTCTATACCGGCATGATCGATATAGTCCAGTATCCTGATGATGGCATAGTCGTTCCACGAAAGCTTCTCGAAATTCTCACGCCTGGTGACCTTGTCGGTCTGGAACCGGAAGGCATCCTTGCGGCTGCTGTATTCCGACTGTATCCAGTTTTTTACTCCTATCTGTGCTTCTATCTCGTTCTTCGACTCCCTCATTATGGTCTCGAGCATGGGGTTTTCACGGAGCAGCACACGCAACAGGCGGTGTGAACGGACGCTGATGGCTATCCTGTCAAGTTTCTCATTTTCTGTCATACTGTTGTCTTTTTCGTTGGCGGGACGCTACAAGATAATAAAAATGAGCCAGACTCCGGCAAGAAGTGCCACAGATTATTGTTGCACCGGAGTGCTTGGGGGAGGCCGGGGCTTATCGGGGTACGATGCTGCAAAAGCCCCGGGAATATACAGGTGACATGGCGGAGCGGAGTCACAGGGCATACTGAGGACGAAGGCAGAGTTCAACCCTGACAACTCCCTGATGCGTTTCGGGGTGCGTAACGCCCGCTTCAGCGAACATGGCAAGATCAACAGTTACATCACCTGCAAACTCACCCTCGAATTCATTGGCAGATTCTGGCGCCTCAACTCCAGTGTGTTGATATTGACTTAATATTGGTCTGATTTTCAGCAATATTATTGCAGATCCATGCAATAATTACCCGGTCATCGGTGTTTTTTACCTGGTACCAAAAGATAATAGGATGAAGGTAATGAAAATCAATCTGAAAGTACTTGCAGTGATTGGAGTCGCAATGTTTGCAGCCACCGTGAGCTGCAAAAAGGAAGCCGAAGAGATCAGAGACGGTAGCGGCAACGTATACACCACTGTTAAGATCGGAGCCCAGGTATGGCTTAGCGAGAACATCAGGACAAAAAAATACAACGACGGCACGGCCATCCCTAATGTTACAGGAGATGCCTGG
Source organism: uncultured Rikenella sp. (assembly GCA_964519065.1). GTDB lineage: Bacteria > Bacteroidota > Bacteroidia > Bacteroidales > VadinHA17 > SR-FBR-E99. Next base: position 3,820 of record CAZFIF010000086.1, on the reverse strand, counting down.
GAACCGCTGCTGACTCCTGCCTACTGTTGGTTTGGCGATCTGGAGGCCAATGCAGGTATTTACGGCGGTCTTTACAATTACTTCGCGGTACAGACCGGCAAGCTCTGTCCGAAGGGGTTCCATGTCCCCTCCCGGGGGGAGGTTCTGTCACTTACAGATTTCCTGGGTGCTGATGCGGGGGGAAAGATGAAGAGTGTCACATTATGGAATGCACCGAATGAGGGGGCCACCAACAGCAGCGGCTTTACCGCCCTGCCCGGAGGCATGCGAGTATCTGATTTCATTCATAACGGAATGCACGGATATTTCTGGACATCTACCGATTACAATACAAACTCAGGCTATTTCTTCTCCCTCTCCTATACTGACGAATGGGTGGAAGAGGATCATCGGTGGGGGTCATCAGGCCTCTCGGTGCGATGCATTAAGGACTAGCCCTCCCCGGGGATCGCCTCTCCAGAGTAACTTTTTTATCCTGCTACCACACCATTGTGGCTGATGCTGTGCTTCCGGCGCCAGACTCCTTGTCATAATCCCTGAGCACTCTTCCGGATAATTTCATAAATTTACGAAAGAGTGTTGATCGCCAGTCATGAACCTCCTCTTCATATGCACGGTAAACAGGATGCGCAGCTGCACGGCAGAGACCGTCTACAGTGCAAACCCGGCATACAGGGTGAAATCTGCCGGCATCGCACCCACTGCTCCGAATCAGGTCACCTCGGAGCTGCTGAACTGGGCTGACAGGGTCTTTGTGATGGAGAACATGCACCGGGCGTTTATCACTGAGAAGTTTCCGGATATCGATCTCCGCGCGAAACTGATCGTGCTCGACATCCCTGATTTCTTCTATTACATGGAGCCGAAGCTGGTGGAGCTCCTCAGGGCGAAAGTTGACCCGCACCTGGCACAGTAGGCACTCTTCAGTCCGCAGCCGGCAGTCCGCAGTCCGCAGTCCGCAGGCGGCAGTCCGCAGTCCGCAGTCCGCAGCCGGCAGTCCGCAGTCCGCAGCCGGCAGTCCGCAGTCCGCAGCCGGCACTCCACAATTGGCTACCTTCGCCAGGGCTACGGTGGCTAAGAGCAGTTTTCATCCGGCAGTGTCGGTACGGCAATCTGCCGCTTCAGAAATCCGGGTAATGGATGACTGTAGCCTGGTTACGACTTTGCAGACTTTGCGGACTTTCTACTTGACGACAAACATAACCGCTGTCCCCATATCCATCACCCCGTGCAGAATGGCAAAATATGGAAACAATGTCGGCCGTTTGTAAAGGGCAATACCTATCAGGGCCGCAAAGGGCAGGAAGACCAGCCCGCGGTACAGTATGAACTTCAGGTCAGGGATAAAGGGCAGGGTTATATGCTGCAACGATAGGAACAGCACCGGCAGAGCCACCGCCAGCCATTTCGATCTCAGACCGCCCATGAGCCGCGGCATAATATAGCCGAAATATGTTGCCAGCTCTGCAAGGGCTATTGTGACCGGAAATGCAACCAGCAGCACAACTGCCAGCCAGCTCTCCACAGGGCGGAACATCATCTCATAGGGTATGGCAGGATCACTCCAGAGCCACTTGCTCAACAGGTAGTTAGGGCCGAAGGCCACCGGCCCGGTCAGCAGTGCCAGCACTAAAAATACCCTGACATCCTTTCTGTAAGTCCGACGTTCAAACCGAAAGAGTGAGAGATAGCTCTTCCCCTCGCTTCTGAATAGAATGAACAGCAGCGCTATGCTCACGAAATTGGTCACTGTTGCCGCTAACAGCCAGTAGCCCTCCGACCTGGTCCATGAATGAAGGACAAGGGCGATGAGACACTGAAACAGCAGGAAGAGGCCAAACCTGCTGACGAGAAGAGCCAGCAGCCGAGGCATCTTATGTGTCTGTTCCTGTGAAGTAGCAAAGGCGGCAGAGCCTGCAGATTTTTCATCCATGGATATTACGGTTGAAGGCCCTGCCTTCCATGGCAGGGAGCTCCCAAATGTAATCAAAATTCATCTGCCGGCCCTGTATCTCCGCCACCACCTATAAGGGTGGAGGGAAGAAAAGCTGTGGGCCACCGACCCGTAAAATTAGTGGCTATGTGCCTGATTGTTCAGTAAATACATTAATAAAATTTGCATCCGGCCCTGTTATTGTTTATATTTGTTATACAGGGCTTTGAAACAGCAATAATGGTTTGAAAAAGGAATAACACAGATTGGGTCAATTAGCAGTCGCCACGTTAATTAACAAGTTTTGCTCATATGCTTATTGAATTACAAACTTCAAAACAAACTATCCTATGAAAACCAAAATGACATTTTTGTTTGCGACATTGTTACTTCTTGCGGGCTGCGGACTGTTAAAAGATGCAGCAGAGGTAACAATCACTGCACAGCTGTCGTCTCTCATGCAGGTAACAGTAACCGGGGAGAAATCAGCTGAACTTACGTCAGGCATAAATGCCCTGCCTTTCTCAAAGGAACAGGTTCTCCGTTTGAGGGACAATACCGAGCTTGAACCGTATCTGGAAAAAATCAGGGAGGTTGACATCCAGTCAGTCCTGGTCGACATCTACGGTCTGACTGAGGGACAGGTTGTCAGCCCTCTGTCACTTGATGTAAAGGGTGTAGGTACAATAGCCACAATACCGGAAGTTAATTCCATGTCTATAGCATACGCTCCAGATATTAACCAGGAAAATCTTGTCCTGGCTGGCAAAGCGCTCAAAAAAGACAAGATGATAACCCTGGTTGTTCATGGCGAAGCAAACAAACCACTGAGTTTTAACATCAACATGGTTTTCCCTGTTGAAGTCGTTGCCGGAGCGCTCGATTAAACAAATATTAATGTCATCCGGGCCTGGGGAAAGAGAGGGATCCCCGGGCGGCATCAAAACAAGAGATACCTCATTCTGATATGGGTGAGAGATCACTGATCATTTTCATGAATTTTATTAACCTGCCCTGCCCTCTTTTTCAAACTTAATTGCATAACTTTGATAGACTGAACCAGAATAATGCCGTCCATGCTTGATGGCCGGCAAAGGTTTTAAATTGCTTTGGACAGGCAATAAATATATAGACATAACCATGAACGATGGCAAGTTTGTCATCGTAACAGTATCATTTTGGAAAAATTGCACTAAAAATTCAAGACTATGAAGAAGCTTTTATTCATTCTGTTTTTCTGCCTCCTGGCAGCCTTCCAGGCTGTTGCGCAGGAGGGAATGTGGATGCTGTCACAGATCGGACAGCTAGATCTTCCGGGTAAAGGGCTAAAGATACCGGTGGAGGAGATATACACTCCTGACAAACCCTGCCTGGCCAACGCCATCCTGCAGCTTGGCGGCGGGTCCGCCTCTTTTGTGTCGTCGGAAGGACTGGTCGTCACCAACCATCACGTTGCCTATACGGCACTGCAGCGAGCCTCCAGCGTCAGCAGCGACTACCTTACGAATGGCTTCCTGGCAAAAGAACGCTCAGAAGAGATCAGTGCCCCGGGCTACCGGGCATTGATGATGATCAGCATGAAGGATGTTACCGGAGAGATACTGTCGGCTGTCAAAAAAATAACCGACCCCGTCGAGAGAGACAGGAAGATCAATGAGAAGATCACCGAAATGACTGAGGAGGTGAAAAAGAAGAACAGCGATCAGGAAGCAGATGTGACTGCAATGTATGAAGGGAAGCAGTACATCATGCATACCTATAAAGTTTTCAAGGATATACGTATCGTCTATGCGCCTCCGCGTTCAATCGGCAACTACGGCGATGAGATCGACAACTGGATGTGGCCCAGGCATACAGGTGACTTCTCCTTCATGAGGATATATGTCA
>CAZFIF010000085.1:0-9863 GCA_964519065.1 uncultured Rikenella sp. | reverse complement strand
GGAATTTTCGATAAGAGTCGTTGTTCTTCGATATGCGGAGGCTAATAACACGGTAATTTGACAGGGAGGCTGCATGGATTTTATGGTCACTTCTGACATTTTTGCCTGATAAGGAATGTCCATCTCAGTAAGATAAATGTATGGGGTAGTTTTTTTATATCTTTGTCCCGCCAGAGACATCATCTCAGTCGGTTTGATCTGCCAGCCGGCGGACCATACCCAATGAGCTGGGGCACACGGGACGTTAGCTCAGTCGGTTTAGAGCGCTTGCTTCACACGCAAGAGGTCACTGGTTCGAATCCAGTACGTCCCACGCTGAATTAATGAAGGAGTCAGGCATACCTGGCTCCTTCTGCTTTTCTCCGGGATTAAACAATCCTGGTGCCGCTGCTCTCAAAAACATTCTGTAGAGCAGTTTTTTAATACATTAACATCTTTGCATAACAACTGGTAAACAATTATTGATAAATTTGGCTGCGTCTATTTTGACAACCATTGAATGACGATCTGTAAAGCAAACCATAAGGACAGGATGGTAATTGCAAGTATGATCTTAATCCTGCTATTTCTGCCTCTTGCTGTCAGCGCACAGCAGACCACCGGCACAATTTCCGAACAGACTCTTCACCACCTTGACCCTGTATATGGCGTCGACCAGAGACTGGTAAGCGGACCTCTCTACAACCGTATCCTGCCGAATTCCGTTCTGGGAAATCCATATTTCATTGACGAAGAGTGGAAGAGGGGTTCGGTGGAGTTTGAAGATGCTCTTTTTGAAAACCTGAACCTCAGGTATGATATCGAGGTGAACAGGATAGTACTGTTGTTTACCAGCGCCCATGGCTCAAACATGCAGATAGCCCTGGAGAATACCGCCATTAAAAGCATGACCATTGACGGCAGGCGGATGGTACCCTTTCCCGGTAAGCTCGGAACGGATACTACCATGTTCTGCGAGGAACTGGCCGGCGGCAAGCTGGCATACCTGGTACTGAGGTCCAAGGTAATGGCATTGCAAAGCGGTACCGGAAACCGTGGCTACTACTACAAGGAGAATGTGATGCAATGGCTCCTCAGTGACAGCCTGCTGATACCTTTCAGGTCGAAGAAAAATATCTACAGGCTATACCCTGAACATAAGCAGGAGATCAAACAGTATATGCGGTCAGAAAAAGTTTATCCGTCCCGATGGCATATGGATGACAGGGCTGCCCTTGTACGATTCTGTAATACCCTTTTACCCGGCAACGAGTGAGAAGAAGGATAACCATATCGCTCCTTGTGGTAATACTGGGATCGCAGTGTCTGGCACAGTCAGGCGGAGAGATAACCATAGCAGGTCCGTATAAGGATATCAGCTTCAGCATGTTTGCGGAGCAACTCAGCAGCAGGTACAACATCAGTGTCTATTACCGGGATGAATGGGTAGAAGATATTGTTGTTAACCTGCCGGCTGATACAATCCTTCTCAGCCAGGTACTCCACAACATCCTCGACCCTCACGGGATCAGATATTTCGACAGGGGTAACGGCCAGATTTACCTTACCGGGGAGAGGGAGATAGACATCTCCTCCAGGGAGCAGATTCCCCCCCCTGAACAAGAACCGGAGAGGGAACCGGCTGTCGACAGCAGGATCACGGACAACCTCTCTTATGAAAAAGGGGTAAAAAGATTCACGGTCGGGCGAGCCGGAGAGAGAGAGGCATCCGGTACTGCCGTTATCAGAGGATACATAAGGTCGGTCACCTCAGGCGAACCGGTGATCGGTGCCACCATAGTGGAAAGCGGGACAAGCAATGGCATCATAAGTAACAGCGACGGTTTCTACGCACTTAACGTAAGAAGCGGAAGGGATATAACCCTTGACATATCCTGCCTGGGGATGGAAAAGGAGACCTATCTGGTAACCGTCAACAGCAGCGGGACCCTTAATATCGAGATGACGGAAAAGCTTATCGACATACAGGAAGTGGTTGTGAGAACCGGGAAGCATGATAATGTAAGGGGGATACAGATGGGCTTCCAGCAACTTGCCGTAAAGGAGATCAAGACCATACCCGTGGTCATGGGTGAGCGAGACCTTCTCAAGGTAGCCAATATGATGCCCGGTGTGCAGACTGTGGGAGAGGGCTCATCAGGGTTTAACGTAAGGGGGTCCTCCTCTGACCAGAACCTCTTTCTCCTTAACGAAATACCTGTCTACAATACAGGTCACCTGTTCGGGTTCTTTTCGGCTTTCAATCCTGATATGATCAGCGACTTCAACCTCTATAAGAGTAATTTCCCGGTTGAGTACGGGGGCAGGCTCGCCTCGGTTTTCGAATTTTCCACACGGAAAGGCAATAAGAAAAGGTTCGGAGCCAGGGGGGCCATCAGCCCCGTCACCGGGTCACTCCTGTTTGAGGTACCTCTGGTAAAGGATAAGGCCTCGATTATTGCCGGGGTGCGGACCACCTATTCCGACTGGATACTGAACAGGCTTGACGACAGGGAACTGAGAGAGAGCAATGCCTCATTCAATGATCTGATGACGGGCATACATATAATGCCTGACAACAGGAGTTCGCTTCAGATTTTCGGTTATTTGAGCAACGACAGGTTTAACCTGGCAGGCAACAGCAACTTCAGGTACAGCAACCAGGGGGCTTCGATATTGTACGACAGACAGCTGCAGGAGGGGTGGAAGATTGATATTGCCGCCATACACAGCAGGTATATCAACTTCCAGGATAACCTGACATATGCTACTCAGGCCTATGAGCATGAATTCTCCCTTGCTCATAACGAGATAAAAGCCAGGCTTACCGGTTTCAAATATGCTGACCACACAATAGTGGCGGGAAGCAACTTTATCCTCCATAACCTGAATCAGGGCAGGTATGCCCCCGCCTCTCGCTGGTCGGTTGTGACCGAGCGTGACTTCGGGAAAGAGAAGGGAGCCGAATATGCCCTCTTCATCTCTGATGAATACAGGATAAATGACAGGCTGACTCTCTATGCCGGATTCAGATACAGCTTCTTCGATTACCTGGGGCCCAGAGAGGTCTATTCCTATGCCCCGGCAATGCCGCTGGAGGCAGTTAATATCATTGATACAACCTATTATGGGAATGGTAAAAGGATAGTCAATTATAACGGCCCCGAATACCGCCTGTCACTCAACCGCGAGCTGGCACCCGACCTGTCCGTCAAAGTCAGCTTCAACAGGATGAGACAGTATCTCTTTATGCTGTCAAATACGGTAGCCATCTCTCCCACCGACAGGTGGAAGATGGTCGATTCGCATATCAGGCCTCCGGTTGCCGACCAGGTAAGCCTTGGTATCTACAAGAATATCAACAGCAGGGCTCTGGAAACCTCGGCTGAGGTTTATTATAAAAATACGCGCCATGTAGTGGAGTATAAGGATGGCGCCGAACTGAATACCAATCCTCTCATTGAGACGGCCATCCTGCAGGGGCAGCAGAACTCCTTCGGGGCTGAGTTCCTTGTCAGGAGGAATGCAGGCCGGCTGACAGGATGGATAAGCTACACATGGTCCCGCTCCCTTATTACGGTAGACAGTGAATACTTCTGGGGGCAGATCAACCGGGGCAGGACCTATGCTTCCAACTATGATAAGCCGCATGCAATTAACCTTGTGGGATCATTCAGGATATCCAGGCGGGTGAGCCTTGCCTCAAACCTGGTGTATAACTCGGGCAGGCCGATTACCTATCCTACAGGCCTCTTCTACATAAACGGCGTCGAAGGGGTGAGCTACTCCTACCGCAATGAGTTCAGGATACCCGATTACTTCAGGGTGGACGCCTCACTAAATATCGAGGGGAACCTGGTAAAGAGAAAGCTGGCCCACGGATCGTGGATGTTTGCAATCTATAATGCTACCGGCCGGAGAAATGCATACTCCATCTACTTCAAGAATGAGGAGGGCCGGATAAAAGGCTACAAGCAGTCTATATATGGTGTGCCCATCTTCACTGTCAGCTACAACATTAAACTTGGGAACTATGCGGTTGAATAGGGTCGCCATACTGCTGCTTGTCTTTGCCGGGCTGTTCTCCTGCGTGGAACCATATACGCCTGAAACCCTCGGCTATGATGAGATGCTGATGATCGAGGGTATTATCTTCGACGACCCCACCATGATGCCAAAGGTTTCCATCTCCAGGAGTATCCCCCTCAGCCGGGCGGGAGGTTATATGTACGAAACCGGTGCCGCAGTATCAGTGGAGTGTGACGACGGAACATCCTTCCCTTTTTTCGAGACAAGCCCGGGCAGCTACACAACAGCAGGAGTACCTGTAATACCGGAACAGGGTAAAAAATACAGGTTGCTGGTAGTGACCAGTGATCAGAAAGTCTATGCATCATCATATGAACCATATATACCTCCCGCTCCCATTGACAGCGTGACCTTCAGGGCTGAATACACGAAGGTGTCGAACCTAGGCTCCTGGGAGCACGGACTGAAGTTCTATGCACATGCCAGCAGCATCGATGATAATCCCGTTTACCTGAGATGGCTTCTCGATGCTACATACCACTACTCTGTTCCTTATCCCTGCAATTTCATCTGGACAGGCAGCGCTGTTGAATACTATCTGGGGCCTGATCTCAGGTTCTGCTGGAAGAGCATGGAAATCCCGGGAATATTCATTGCTGACTCGGACGGAATGAAAGACAACAGGGTTGCCGATGCAGAACTGAACTTTGTATCCCAGTATGGCGACCAGTTGACTATCAGGTACAGTCTCAACGTGGTCCAGCTATCCATCCCCAGGTCAGCATATGAGTTCTGGTATGACCTTAAGAAGATGATCGATGGTACCGGCGGTCTTTACGAAACTCAACCATTCAGGATCAGGGGAAATATAGAGTGTATATCCGATCCCGATACTGAGGCAGGAGGAGTCTTCGAGGTGGCAGGAGTATCACGCACAAGGGTATTTGCCGATCGGCCGACGGAATTCGAGATTCGTCCCTATAACTGTTCCCTCCTGCCGATCGGGGGGCAGAATGGGATCTCCTGGGAGTTTCTGCCAGCTAACATCTTTGTATCCGAAATCGATGTGGATAAGTATGCCACAACCCTGCAGCAGCAATGCTATGATTGCAGGCTGAGGGGAGGAACAACCGCCAGACCACCATTCTGGGAGTAGCATGATATGGAAATTGAAAATATTGAACCCCTTCAACCAGCGGAATGCCGCGACACTCGTCGTGTTGTTTCTTCTTTTGCCCCGGGAGACGATATCTCAGGAAAGAAATTTTACCGGACCATTATTTACCGAGACTGCATGGATTACAACCGACAGGCAGATATACCTTCCTGGCGATAACATTCCTTTTACCGCCATCGTGCTTGAGTCCGACAGCTGGATACCATCCAGCCTGAGCCGGGTACTCAGGGTTGAATTGCTTGATACAGCCGGTAACAGGATTTCAGAGGGTGAGTACCTGCTTGACAACAGCCATACCTCAAACTATATGACGGTCCCGGCCGGAGCAACCAGCGGATGGTATTACCTGCGTGCCTATACCAACTGGATGCGTAACCGCCCCGATCTTACACAGAGCTACCTCCCCCTGAAAATTGTCAATCCCGCCACGATCGGCTCTATGCCGGAAGCCGCCGATAAAAGCATGATTATTAAGCTTACACCGGAAAACGGAAGGCTTCTTCCCGGCATTAACCGTTGCGCCCTGTTTGTGTCAGACTCCCGGGGAGCCGGTCTGCAATATGAGGCTCCTATGATCGACCAGAGAGGTGATACTGTTGCCATCCTGAAAACCGACCCTACCGGCTGGGGTGTAGTGGAGCTGGAGCACGGGGAGGGACAACGGTACAGGGTTGAACCTCAGGCCGACGGTCAGAAAGTCACCATGATGGTGGTAACCGCCGGGGATGAGGATAGCAACTCCCTGTTTACATTCAGTAAAACTCCGGGCAGGCTGAATGTCACAGGCAGGGGTCTGGGCACTGCCTCCACCAGGATGCTGATCCACCGGAACTACACCTGGTACCTATGTGATTCGGCGATTGTCGAACAGGGGTTGGTACGTTTTTCAGTTCCGACATATGACCTGGATAACGGTCTCTACCAGCTTTCTCTTCTCTCGGGTGAGAACGAAGTACTCTTTACAAGACTCTTCTTTAACGGCGACCCGACAGGCGACAACCAGCAACTGGAAATAGTATCACCTGCCAATGATCCCTCAACGCTTGAAGCCCGCTACAACACCGGCAAGGGCACAGGGAAGAGTGGCCTGATATCGAAACTTGTCACCAGCGACTGCCCGCTTGACATTCACAACATGTATATCCCGGGAGTTCCGGGGTGGCAGGCTGACTACACCATTCCTGCCGGCCGGGAGGCCAGGGAAGGGTGGCTGATAGCCTCCTCTTACCCCGATGAGTGTGCCACCTCATTCTACTGTAAAGGCACAGCCACTCCCGGAGGAATTCTGTACAACAGCCGGCTTATTATCGACGAGAGGGAGAGAGTCTACAACTATATGCCGGAAACACGCGGAGCGGCACTGTCAGGTGTTTGCATTAATGGTGATGGTGAGCCTCTCCCGTATCTCCCGGTAGCTGCCACACTTCTTACAGACAATACGCTGATAGGGGGATTTACGTACAGTTCGGGGAGGTTTCACCTGCCCCTGCCGAATATCACCGGACCACACAACCTTGTTGTTGTACCTGCCAGGCAGATGCCGGAAGGGTCAAAACTGGTTATTGATACCGGCCGGGAGGATAATATCTCCGGCATGCCCGTCAGGAGGTTTACCCTCTCCCCCGATGAGATTAACTATGTAAAGGAGGCAGACCTGAATCGCCAGCTTTGTGATATATACTATGGAGACACGATTGTGACCCCGCCATCAGAGGTACCACAGAAAGAGAAAAAAACATTTTACGGGACTCCTCCCTACAGGGTCCTCCTCGACCGTTATGTTAAACTTACCAATATCAGGGAAGTGATCTACGAGGTTGTACCCAGGGTCCTGGTTCGCAGCAACAGGGGGAGATATTCACTGAAGATAGCCTCCGAGCCGCCGCTCCCGGAACAGTACGATCCGCTTTTCATTCTCGACGGCATACCCTTCACTGACCTTAACGAGCTGCTGGCGCTGCCTCCCGACAGGATGCATAGCATAGATGTCATTGACAGGCTCTTTATCCATGGTAATGCAATCTACTCCGGGATAGTAAGTTTCAAAAGCATTAACGGTGACCTCGCCGGCCTCTCACTGCCGGCAGGGTCGGTGGTTGTTCCGGTTGCTATGCCACTTAAACCAGAAGAGCCGATAACCTTACGAGTTGCCAGTGGTTCCGGTGAGCCCCTGCTTGACCCTACAATCTTCTGGGAGCCCTGGACGACCGAGTCCATAGGAGAATTTAAATTCAGGCCGAATGATAACCCGATAGGACTGGTGACCATAGTCAGCGGTATCAACAGTTCAGGAGAGTGGGTATATATCAGGAAACCGATTACCTCCCGCAACCTTCAGTAATTTTTGTCGAGGACCAGGGCACAGGATGCCCTGACTATCTCCCTGCAATATTGAAAATTGCATACGGAAGTAACATCACCGACAGTATGATAGGTGCTTTCGATGTCACTCTGATGAAAGAAGAGAGCCCTGAAGCCATTCATGTAATAGGCGTAGCTATCGCTTCGATTATAATTTGTGTTATCTGAATAAGAGACCAGGGTACTGTTGACCGCACACAGCTCCGCGGCTTCGTTCTTCAGCCCCTCTGAGTTGTCATAGTGAATTATATTGACAAGCCATGGTGTTGCTGACGGCTCTTCAAGGTAGGCTATCATGTCATAATTGATCATCATCTTTATCCTGTTGCCTGCGGATGCATCCTGACCGGCCTGGTGGAGGCTGCCATGCAGTCCCAGCTCTTCAGCAGCAAAGGCTGTGAACCTTAAAGTATGTTTCGGCCTGAACCTGCGTTCCTTCATGATGCGGGCCATCTCCAGTACGGCAGCCACCCCTGACGCATTATCATTTGCACCGGGTGAGAGAGTGAACGGATCTCCTCCCGAGACGATATTGTCATAATGAGCACCCACAATGCAGATGCTGTCATCTTCCCTCCCCGGCAGGTATGCAATAACATTGTACTGCCATGATGAATACTCTATCCCGCGGTATGTCCTGGTGAGATAGAATGAATCCAGCCTGGCCGAAAGGTAGCCGAAAGCAATGAAACGGTCTCTTATCCGTACGGCTACCTCCCTGTGATTGTCGGCCAGGGCAAACCGGGTTCCCATTCCTTCCAGCCACCTGACATACGACTCAAGACTGTCTGAACTGACATAATCAACAATGTGCTGAATATACTCAGCCTTTGTCATCGGCGACTCTTTCTGGCAACCGTATATTGCAACAAGCATAAGAAGTGCCAATAACAGAAAGTGATATCTCTTTTTCCTGATCTTCATAGATCCTTGCAAAAGAATCAATAATGTAAAAGTACTTCTTTTACCAGTTACTGACATTAATGTATATGGTCCGGTATTATTTGCTCCTGTCACTTTCTGATAAATTTCTTTACTTTACCGGGAGAATATCTTGCAAGCCCCAGCATGAACTTATTGATTAAAAACGGAACCCTTGTCAGCTCTGTCGGGACCATGCCGGCAGACCTGTTTGTGGAAGATGGCAGAATCTCTGCTGCAGGGCGTGATAGCGGATATGGCAAGGCAGACCGTGTGATCGATGCAGCAGGAATGTTCGTCCTTCCCGGGGGCGTTGACCCTCACGTGCACATGCACCTGCCGTCACCCGCGGGTTTTTCATCGGATGACTTCCGTACCGGCAGCCGGGCTGCGCTCTCAGGAGGCACCACCACCCTGATCGACTTTGTGACACCCGAGAGGGGAGAGCCGCTGCCCCTGGCACTTGAAAAGCGCATGAGAGAGGCCGAACGCTCCCTGACCGACTACGCCTTTCATGTCAGTCCCGTTGAGTGGAGAGAGAGCATCCCCGGTGAGATAAGGGAGTGCATCGCTATGGGCGCCACCTCCTTCAAGATATATATGGCCTACAAACAAACCGTCGGACTCGGTGATGAGGATATTCTGAAGGTGATGAAGGCTGTCGGCAAAGCCGGTGGCATCGTCACCGTTCACTGTGAGGAGGGAGATGAGATTGATGCACTGAGAGACGGCTTCTTCCGCGACGGCCATACACTTCCCCTCTACCACCTCCTCTCCAGGCCCTCACGCCTGGAAGCATCTGCGGTAAAAAGAGCCATCAGGCTGGCGGCGGAGGCAGAGTGCCCTCTCTATTTAGTCCATGTGTCGGCATCAGAATCACTTGAACATATCAGGGAGGCCCATTCGCGGGGAGAGCCGGTTTATGCTGAGACCTGCCCGCAGTACCTTCTTCTCGATAACGCAAAATATACGGGACCCTTTGAACATACATCGCAATATGTCATCAGCCCCCCGCTGCGTACGGAGGCCGACAGTGATGCACTATGGCATGCCCTGGCCGATGGCACACTCAGCACCGTCGGCACCGACCACTGCCCGTTCACGGCAGAACAGAAGAGAGCCGGCCTCGATGATTTCAGAAAAATACCCGGCGGTGCCGGAGGCGTGGAACACCGCCTTGCACTGCTTTATACCTACGGAATATTAACCGGACGGTTAAGTTTTAACCAGTTAGTTAACATATGCTCTGCTGAGCCGGCCCGGATCTTTGGAATCCATCCCCGGAAGGGCGACATTGCAGCCGGTTCCGATGCTGACATTGTCATCTGGAACCCGGAGCCTGCAGGAATTATCTCGGCAGAGAGTCACCACATGAACTGTGACATCAACATCTATG
>CAZFIF010000084.1:0-10060 GCA_964519065.1 uncultured Rikenella sp. | reverse complement strand
CTTCCGGCTTTCCCTGCCCTCCGACTCCGTTGGACGAAGTATACTCCGTCGGACGCAGTCCGCTCCGTCGGACGAAGTCCACTATGTCGGACGCAGTCCGAAGCCTTCAGTGGCCTCTGAAGCTTAGCGAAAGAGGCGGAGGCGGGAGACTTCTACAACCTTATCGTCTGCTCCGGCAGGTTGACACCCTCAAGATGAAGCATGAGCGGGGTGTTGCGGTCATTGGACTCAAGAAGATTCACGTCAACAGTGATGCTCTTTTTCTCTCCCGGTAACAGAACAATGTAATTGTCGTCAAAAAAGACAGGCGTCACCATCTTTCCGTCAATGGCCCGGACAACCTTCATTCTCACAAAGAAGGCTGCCACATCGCCGCTGTTTGCTATGTCAACGGTGAACTTGCCCTGGCTGCTTTTCATCATCTGGCCTACAATCTTTGCCCTGTCAAGAGCCATCAGCGCCTTCTGGTCACCATCGCCGGGAAGCCAGTATGTGTTCTCATCCACGGTAAGACCGGTGGAGACATAAGTAATGCGCAGCCGCAAAAAATAAACTTTGGCCGGCCTGTCTCCGGGATTCACATCCCACACCTTTATGTGGCTGCTGGCAGGCAGGGTGGTTTCCTGGGATGCTTTCCACAGCTCACTGCCTTTCTCATCAGTAAGAAGGGCCTCGAGTCTCATACCCTTGCGCTCCCTGGGCGTGGCATTGACGACATAGACTGCCGAGTCTGCCAGATTGAACTGAAGATGCAGCGGTGCTGCCCCGTGCCTGAAACCGTAGAAGCCGGCATTCTGATCGAGGTACCAGTCGTACAGCTGCCCCTTGAGTGCCGGCCAGGGATTCTGGCTCTTCCATAGCAGAAAGCCTGTGTACCAGTCCCACATGTGCGAGGTATATCCTTCAACCAGCGAACGATACTGCTCATAGTTGACGAGCTGCGCCTTCGTCACAAAGTCCTTCATGTCGCTCACCTCCCCCATTCTTTCGATCATGTCGCCGTAGCCCATGAATTTGTGGTAGCGCCATACCTCATTCACCTCCCTGCCGGAGGGTACCACCAGGTCGCTTTCATTCATCATCTTCTCCAGCGACTCCATGTTTGGCAGACCCACCGAGCCTATCTCAGGATTGAAGGGATGCCACTTTTCAGTGAAGAACCAGAGGGGCTCCCTCACATTGTAGGGGCCGTCAGCGGTGCCTCCGATGGTATTTCTCAGGATATCTGCCGAGGTCGACTCATCGAAGTAGAGCCTGGTGCCGTCGAGGGCGTCAAGTGTCTTCCTTATCCTGGCGTCCAGCTCCGGCGGCGGCGGGAACTCATTGCCGCCGCAGTACATGTAGAGCGAAGGATGATTCCGCAGCATCTTCACCTGGTCGGCCAGCGAATTTATGAACAGGGAATGGTTGTCAGGATACTCACGGCGGCGTGCCTGCGTCTCGGCCTTCTTCAGGGTGTCAGGCCACCTGCCGTTGCAGTCGCCCGTGATCCACAGATCCTGCCATACCAGTATGCCGTACTTGTCGCATGCCTCATAAAACTCCGGCCGCTCCATGATGGAGCCGCCCCAGACCCTGATCATGTTCATGTTCATCTCGGCATGCATCTTCACCTCGGCATCGTATCTCGTGCGGCTCAGGCGCAGCATGCCGTCAGAGGCTATCCAGTTGGCCCCGCGGATGAATACCTTCTGACCGTTGACGGTAAAGACACGCGAGCCGGTCTTCTCATCGAAGTAGCTGCCCGTCTCCCTGAAGCCAAACATCATATCCTCCCTGTCCAGCGTTGCCCCATCCTTGTCGTGAAACGTTATCACCGCCGGGTAGAGTGACGCCTGCCCCATTCCGTTGGGCCACCAGATCCTGGGATCGGTCTGTTTTATCTCCGAAAAGGCAACTGTGACTGTTGACCCCGGCTCAATCTTTATCTTTTTCTTTTCAATGGAACCCATATAGGCTAAGGCGGCCTCCCCCTCAACCAGTCTGTCGGTGACGTTCTCAAAATCAGCAGAGAAGGTCACGAAAGCCGGGTCCTGCAACTCGCCGGGAAGACGGGCGCCGGGCACACGCGTCCTGGCAAAACCGTCCCTGATATCCACATCTCCTGTAACCTCAATGGTAACTTCATCCCAGATACCGGTGTTGCGGTCCCTGACAGGCTGAATCCAGTCCCACCCTGCCGTGAACTGCATGGTGACATCACGGCCTATCATGCCGTCACCTCCCTGGCCACCGTTGGGGTTGCCCGGATGAAGAGGCGGCTCCACCTTCACGGCAAGCCGATTGTAATCCTTCCTGTTAAGCAGTGAGGTGACATTGTACTTCTGGCGCAGGAACATACCCTCATGGGTATCATCGCTTATCCGTTTACCGTTGAAATAGATTTCCGCCCTGTAATTGATTCCCCTGAAGTTTATCCAGACCTGCTTCGTGGAATCGAGGGTCTCGGCTGAGAAACGGGTAAAGAACCAGTAGGTATAGTAATCACGGCCCTCGTTGTAGACATCCGGAATCTCCTCGTTATTCATGCCGAACCAGGGCTCAGGTGCGCGACCGTTATTCACCAGCGTCGTCAGCACCGTACCGGGAACCGTAGCATTAATCCATCCTGTAAGCTCAGGATCAGACATTGTCAGATAGCATCCGTCTACCTTTACCTCCGAGGCTTTCTTCGCCCTCCATCCTGCAGTCAGAGGCGTTACCTGGGCTGAAACAGCCAGAGTAACAGTCAGTAATAAGCTTGCAGTAAATATCCTTTTCATTCGATTATTTATTATTGTTTCATTGGTCGAATGGAACTTACATGTAGTAAAATAACCATTTTCTCTTGCGGGTTACTGCTCATATAAGTTTCATCCGTGTATAGTTTATTTTCAGAGCTCGGCATGGAACATCCATTGAATAATTATCCGTCAGTGTGTAAAACGGAATTACCGTGGATGTTTCATTTGTGTCTCCTGTTGTGAATAAGAATGGCAAGATATTAAAATAATCAGTACCTGAGGCCCCATGCACGATTGAAAAGAATCATGGAAGCCTTCTGCCAGGGTGGGGGAAAAAATTAACGGCAGACGCTTTGTTTTTAGCTGAGGAATTTAAACATTGCAGATTCAATTTTTCTGTCCATGTACCAGCCCGGCTACCGGGAGCGAGAGAGGCTCTTTGCACTGATACTTACCCAGCACCGACGCTGGGGAACGGTGCTTGTGCCTTATATGCTTGAAAAACAGCACGGTCGCGATTATTACCTCCTTGCCGGGGCCCTTGCACCCTTCCCTGACGGAGCCACTCTGTCTGAACTTGACAATGAGGAGAAGGAGATTGTCAGGCTGGTTAATGAATACTCTGACAGGCACCTCGCCAGGCTTTTCTCAAAGCACAGGAGCGTGAAGGAGTTTCTCGATCTGGTAACCGACAGGGAATTTGACAGGATTATCAAGCCCTACATCGAAACCCGTCTCCATCACTGCCTTCACATAGCCCTTAATGAAGAGATCCCCGTCTTCGTTCAGAAGCTGAGGATCACCACACTTCATCCAGAAGACAGGCTTACCATTGCCCCTGAGGAAGCGAAGCCGGTCTTCAGGTTTGAGCGCCAAAACGAGGGAAGCAGTTACTCCCTGACGGTTGAATACAACGGGAGACAGATTGACCTTCGAAAACCATCCACTGAGATACTCTCAAACAAACCCTGCGTGATAAGATCAGACCAGACCCTCTTTTTTGTCTCTGAAATTGAAGGCACCAAGCTGAGGCCCTTTCTAGAGAGGGATAAGATCAGCATACCCGGGGCCGCGGAAGAGAAATATTTCAGCACCTTTGTTCTTTCGGTCATCAACAGCCACAAAGTCACCGGCAGCGGATTTACTCTGGAAGAGAAGATACCGGCGAAGCAGGCGTTCATCACCCTTGAGAGAACCGTCAGCGGCTATCCTGCCCTTATCCTTACATTCCGGTATGATGACCGGACCATATTCTCTTCTGATGAGCTGACACACTTCACCACCTTCAGCAATGAGCAGGGGAAGTTTATCTTCAGGAGAAAGGATCGCGACCTTGCCTGGGAGAAGAGGTGTGTCGGGGCACTCAATGAGTCTGGATTCTTCACTGAGGACGGCACTTTGTTCATGACCCCCGGTGCCACGAAGGAGAACGTCGGCTCCCTTTACGACCTGATTGAGGCGATAGCCTACAACCGGCAGAGACTGGAGGAGGCAGGACTGACGGTCCGCACCGGGAGTCTTGACCGCAATTATTCCCTCAAGCCCGTCACCTTAAATCTGAGCCATGAGCTGATAAACGACTGGTTTGATCTGAAGGCTGCAGTGCAGATTGGCTCCTTCACCATCCCGTTCACAAGGCTGCGGCGCAATATTCTTGACGGGGTGCGTGAGTACTCATTACCTGACGGCACCGTAGCCATCCTTCCGGAAGAGTGGTTCACCCGCTACAGGGGTCTCTTTGAGATGGGCCGCGACCGGGATGAGAGCATCATGCTCCACAAGCAGCACTTTGCCCTGGTGAGCGACATCGTTTCCGGTGACGACTGTGATATCTGTGTCAGGCTGGGAAGGCTCTCTGTTCCCGATCAGCTCCCGCCGCTGACAACCCCGGCGGGTATAACGACCGAGCTGCGCCCCTATCAGGCCGAGGGGCTTAGCTGGCTGCACTACCTGCAGACCCAGAACCTTGGAGGATGCCTGGCCGACGATATGGGTCTGGGCAAGACACTGCAGGCGCTGGCACTGCTGGCATGGAACAAGGAGAACCGCCGGCGCCCTGCAACTGCAGATGCCCAGGCAATGATGAATCCTGACAGCCACGGCAGCGGCAAGGCTACGGAGCAGCTCGACCTGTTCTCCGAGAGAGACAGTGCCTGCACATCGCTGGTCATCGTTCCGGCATCTCTCTGCCACAACTGGTACAACGAGATAAGAAAGTTCTGCCCATCGCTGACAGCAGTGATCCACCACGGCACCGGGAGGCAGAAATCGGCATCCTACTTTTACGGTTATGACATAATTATCTCAAGCTACCACACAGTACGCCAGGATATTGAGATACTCTCCGCTATTAACTTCTTCTACGTAATCCTTGACGAGAGCCAGCACATTAAAAACCCCACCTCCAACATTTACAGGTCCGTAATGCGCCTCCGGTCAAGCCACCGGCTTGTTCTCAGCGGAACACCCGTTGAGAACTCCCTGACCGACCTCTGGACACAGCTCAGCTTCGTCAACCCCGGCCTGCTTGGCTCCCTCACCTTCTTCAGGAGAGAGTTTGCCAGGCCCATTGAAAAGAATTTTGAGGAGGAGAAGGAGAACAGACTCAGGAAGATCATTCAGCCCTTCATCATGCGACGCACCAAGGAGATGGTCGTTACAGAGCTGCCGCCCGTGACCGAGCAGGTTATTCACTGTGACATGTCAGATGAGCAGGCTGCCATCTATGAGAGAGAGAAATCTGCCGTACGGAACAGCATACTTGAGAACATAGAGTCGGTGGGTATGGAAAAATCTGCCATCATGGTGCTTCAGGGACTGATGCGGCTCCGGCAGATAGCCAATCATCCGGTCCTGACTGATGACAAATACAGCGGAGGATCAGGAAAGTATGATACAGTGATACATAACATAGAGAGTGTAATTGCAGAGGGACATAAGATACTTGTCTTCTCCTCTTTCGTCAAGCACCTCGAGCTGTTCCCCAAATGGCTCAATGCCAGCGGCATTGGATATGCAATGCTGACGGGATCGACGCACAACAGGGAGAGTGTCATTGAAAGCTTCAGAAAGGATGAGAGCATCAGGGTCTTCCTGATATCCCTCAAGGCCGGCGGGGTGGGCCTCAACCTGACCGAGGCCGATTATGTCTTTATCCTTGACCCCTGGTGGAACCCGGCGTCGGAGATACAGGCACTGAGCAGGGCTCACAGGATAGGCCAGGAGAAAAGAGTTTTCGTATCAAGGTACATCTCCCAGGAGACGATAGAAGAAAAGATACTCAGACTGCAGGAGAGAAAGTCAAAGCTGGCCGGCACCTTTGCCGGTATGCACAATCCGTTCGAGGATCTTGACGTTAAGGAGATGCTTGAGATAATGAACTGAATTATTATTAGTTTTACGCGAATTTCCCAAACAATCTGTTACAAGAACCGATACAATGACAAACTATCAGAACCATCCGCTGGCCGGGGCCGTCGACCTCGACAGTGCATTCAACAAACTGTGGTCTTTTTACAAGAAATACTTCATAGGGCTCTACATAATCTCTGTGGCCGGCTCCCTGCTCTCACTGGTTTTCATGGCGGAAATTGACATGGCCTCCCTTCAGGAGGTCTCCTCCGATCCGCAGCTGGTAATGGAGAAGATGAAGTCGATGGCCGGGCCATATGCCCTCACCATGCTTGTGACACTGCTCCTGATGGTTGTACTGCACACCTGGGTTCTCGACAGGCCGGCGGCTGAGGCGGGATTCGCCTCAGCGATGCTGAAAAAGATGCTCGTGGCGCTGCTGCCATATCTTGTGGCAATGATCATATTCCTGGTTCTGACCGTCATAGTGACATCAATAGGAGTTGTTCTGCTTGTTCTGCCAGGTCTGTTTGCCCTGGCATACATGGCTTCGGTAATGATCTTTGCCATGCCGGTCACCCTCATTGAAACCCGTAATCCCATCGAGATTATTACCCGCTCCTTCAAGCTGATGCACAGAAACCTCTGGCCAAATATGGGGTGGCTTGTAATAATGGCACTGATAATGGTGGTTACGGCGATGTTGCTCAGCACACTGGCAATGCTGCCGTTTACCGGCTCCTTCATTCGTTCAATCGCCAACCCGGAGGAGGCTTCGGCGATGCTTGAGATGAGCAGAAATCCAATCTATATAGGGTTGAGCGCCCTTACCGGAGCCCTTGTGAGGCCCCTGATGCCCATCCTGGCATTCATCCTCTATTTCAGGAACCGGGGTGAAGAGGTGGCGGAAATCAAGATAACCACAGACAGCGATTCAGCGGTGAGGGTGGAAGATCTCTACCCACGTATGCCTGAAAATGAATGATCAAATATCGGTTTAATCTCATTCACAAAATGATCGCCACAGACGACCGGAATCTGCGTGACGATTGAGCGGACAGCTGTCTGAAAAGATGCTCAGCCCTTATCGCCGAACCTGCGCGACATCTTTTTGGAGATCTTAGCATCAGGATACTGTGCCGAGAATGCCTCCCAGTACTCCTTAACATTCTGTTTTACCTCTTTCCTGAGAACGAGTATACCGATCAGGTTGGGCACAGCCATCAGCACTATGGCTATATATGATAGCGACCATATGATTGTGGTATCGGTAAAAGAGGCTATGAAAAAACCTGCCACGAAAATCATCCGGTAATAGATGACATACTTGCTGCCGAAGAGGTAGGTTGTCGCCCTGTCACCATAGTACGACCATGAGATGGCCGTGGAGAAGGCGAACAACAGCAGTGAGAAGGTCACTATATATGATCCGAAGCCCTTCAGTATACTTTGACTGAAGGCAAATGTGGTCAGCGGGGCGCTGTGGATAAGTGATTCTCCCCTCACTGTCAGGGATGAGATGGCGGGAAGCTTGCCTGCAATCACCTCAATCTCACCGGAGTAAGGATCCTTGCCTGAGAGAAATTCAATATTCTCTGCCAGCGATCTGGCATGCATGACAGAGAGGCCTGTTGTCATGAGCTTGCCATCCTCTATAACCAGATTGCCGTTGTAAAGGTCAAGGAACTGGTCGCCCCTGAGATGTTTGCTCAGCTTCTTCACGTCTTCACTGTTGCCATCATCATAGATGCCGGCAATGATCTGAATGTCGGTAGTCTGAAACTGGTTCTCCGTCTTCGTGTTCCAGGCACCTGATGCCAGCACCACCAGCCCGGTGAGGGTGCAGATGCATATTGTATCAATAAAAGGCTCCATAAGTGCTACCATCCCCTCGGAGACGGGCTCCGGGGCACGTGCCGCCGAGTGGGCTATTGGTGCCGATCCCTGTCCCGACTCATTTGAGAAGAGACCCCTGTTCACTCCCCTGTTCATGGCAAAGGCAAAGCTGGCACCCAGGAACCCTCCTGCTGCTGCTGATCCTGTGAAGGCGTCGGCAAAAATTGAGACAAATGAGGGTATGATGTTTCCGGGATGAGAGAAGATCACCAGCAAGGCTCCGGCAACATAGAGCACGGCCATGAAGGGTACAAGGATGGAGGTAACTCTGGCAATCCTCTTGATTCCTCCGATGATTACCAGTGCGAGGAAGAAGGCCAGCACCGCCCCGGTGATTATATGCTTGATGCCAAAGGAGGTAAAGACCGAGTTGGATATGCTGTTAATCTGTGGCAGGCTGCCCGTCCCAAAGGAGCTGAGGATGGTGGCTCCTGCAAAAAAGGCACCCAACACTGCCCCTATTTTGATAACCTTCCCGCCGCGTGTCTTGAAATTGAGGCGCTTCTTCATGTAGTACATGGGACCCCCGGAGATGGTTCCGTCGGGCAAAATATCCCGGTACTTGTGGGAGATCGACACCTCCACCATCTTGGTGCACATCCCGATGGCTGCCGTGACAAGCATCCAGAAGAGCGCTGCCGGTCCGCCGAGGTGCAGGGCCAGCGCCACCCCGGCGATGTTGCCTGTACCTACCGTGCCTGAAAGGGCCGTGGCAAGCGACTGAAAATGAGAAGTGTCTCCGATGTCACGCGAGTGATCATAAGTGCCTTTGGTAATCCTTATGGCATGACGAAAATATCTTATCTGCGGAAAACCCAGATAAATGGTAAAGAAGAGGCCTGTGCCTATCAGCAAAATCATGAACCACCAATGCCCGCCGAGATACCCGTCAAGCCTTACCAGAAAATCATTTAAGCCGTGCATTACAAAATAATTAGCGGTTAGAATTTAAGCAACCCGAGTCCGTTGAGAAACACCAGGGCAATGGCCACAGGGGCAATGAACCTTATGATGAACCGGTAGAGAGAATAGTACCTCACCCGCAGTGTGCCTCCGTTGGAGAGCTCATCCCTGACAGATTGGCCCGGGAAGAACCAGCCGAGAAAAGCAACTATAAGAAGACCTCCGAGAGGCAACAGTATGTTTGCGGTGGTAAAATTAAAGAGATCGAAGATATTCAGGTTAAAGAGTTTGACATCCCGCATCACTCCCCACGACAGCGATGCTGCTATGCCAAGGATGAACATCGATGCCGTCGTGATGATAATGGCAGCGCGTCTGCTCATGTTAAGTTGCTCCGAGAAATACGCCACTATCACCTCCATCACTGAAATTGTTGAGGTAAGAGCGGCAATCGCCAGGAGAAAGAAAAACGTAAACGCGAAGATCATCCCTCCGCTCACCTGCTGGAAGATACCGGGCAGGACAATGAATGTGAGCGCCTCACCTGATGCCGGGGATATTCCGAATGCGAAAACAGCCGGGAATATTGCCAGACCGGCAAGGATGGCAATGAAAAGGTCGACCATGGAGACCTGCACTGCAGTGCTGGCCAGCTTGTTATCCGCGGGGATGTATGAACCATATGTGATCAGGGTGCCCATGCCTATGCTTAGTGAGAAGAAGGCCTGGCCCAGTGCCATCAGCACGGTTGTCCCGGTGATCTTGGAGAAGTCAGGTCTGAACAGGAACTCCACTCCCTTGCCTGCGCCGGGCAGTGTCAGCGACTTGATGCACATAAGCACAAGCAGTATGAAGAGCAGGGGCATAAGCACCTTGGTCGACTTCTCGATGCCTTTCCGGACACCTCCCAGCACAATACCGGCGGTGGCCAGCAGAAAGATTGAGAACCACAGAGCCGGCCGGAGAGATTCGCTTCTGAAAGAGTCAAACATAACCGTCAGTTCGGCTGACGACTTGCCCTGGATACCTCCAGCAAGGATCTGGTATATATATTCCAGTGTCCATCCGGCCACTGCAGTATAGAATGCCAGGATCATAAAGGCCGCCACTATGCCCATCATCCCGACAAGGTACCAGGGCCGGCGCGATGAGAGCATCCGGAATGCCCCTACAGGATTGCGCTGGGT
>CAZFIF010000083.1:0-10232 GCA_964519065.1 uncultured Rikenella sp. | reverse complement strand
TCCGGTGGTAGTGGCCGAAGAGCAGCATGTCGACCCTGTTTTCAATAACCTCCCTCAGCTTCTCGCTGTCACGCAGCTGCCTCCCGATCTTGAAGTCGAACGGATGATGGTGCATGTAAACAACCTTCTTCCTCTCAGCCACCGCCGGCCCTTCAAGCAGTATGTTGAGACGCTGCAGCTGCTCCCCGCCCAGCTCGCCTTCCGAGAGAATGCGGTCATGCCAGCTCAGCTCCTCAGCCGTGGAGTCGAGCCCTATGAATGCCACCTCATCGATGATATCAAGCTTCGGATAGATCACCTCCCGGCTACCGTAGAATATCTCCTTGAAAAGTGGCACATGATCAGGATTACCCATCGACCCGGTACCGTAGTCGTGGTTGCCAGGCACAAGCAGTACTGTGTAGCCATGTGCCCTCAGCCTGCCCAGCGCCTCCAACGCCTCCTCCGTATGAGAGGGTTCATTGGCATTATCCCGGATATCACCGGTGATGATAATGTTATAGTTCTCCGCCGGCTGCTTGAGGAAGGCGATATTGTCGACAATTGTGCAGAACTTCTTACCGCAGTCGCGGTAACCTATATGCAGGTCAGAGAGGTGTATGATCTTTTTCACCGGATTATATATTTATTTTTTTTATTGGTCTGATGGAACTTGCTTTAAATGTAAGGAACAGATCGTGATATGAGCTCTTGCTCATACCAGTTTCACCCTTAAACAGTTAGGAGCTCATGCCTGCTTAAAGTTAATGAATTCCGGCAGTGAAAAGCAAAACAATTTTTGCCAAAAGCGGTTTCTTTCTTAAATTTATCTTTGAAAACAGCAGAAAGGGATCTCTTATGAAAATCAACAACAATTCCGAATTACCTGCAAATGAGGTACAGATGGAGGGAGCCGACAAGGTCAGGATGAGGATCCTAATCGGCCCCGGCGACGGGTCAGACAACATCATCATGCGTCATTTCGTTGTAGCACCGGGCGGTAACACCCCTTATCATCATCATAACTATGAGCATGTGATAAAAATTGAAAAAGGACTGGGGGTGGCAGTGGACAAAGAGGGTGTGGAGCACCAGGTGAAGGAGGGGCAGAGCCTCTTTGTTAAGCCGGGCGACCTGCACCAGTTCAAGAATCCCTATTACCGCGACTTTGAATTTCTATGTATCATTCCCAACCCTGAAAAGCTGCAGTAAGATGGCATCACACGAGATTGACTACAAGATTTTCGGCGACGATATCCAGTTTGTGGAGGTAACCCTTGATCCCGGTGAGACTGTTATCGCGGAGGCAGGCACCATGGTATACATGGAGCAGGGGATAGCCTATGATACAAGGATGGGTGACGGCACATCGCCCGACCGTGGCGTTATGGACAAGCTCTTCCAGGCCGGATCAAGGCTGCTCACTGGCGAATCACTCTTCCTCACCCACTTCACCAACAGGGGCTCGGTGAGGAGCAGTGTGGCCTTTGCGGCACCCTATCCCGGGACGATCATTCCCATCGATCTCAGCATGCTAAGCAATAACCTCATCGTGCAGAAGGACGGCTTCCTCTGTGCTGCATACGGCACCATGCTGACCATCACGCTGAACCGCAAGCTGGGCGCCGGTCTTCTTGGCGGCGAGGGATTCATCCTTCAGAAGCTGGAGGGCGAAGGTAAGGCGTTCGTTCATGCCGGCGGCACGGTCATCGAGAGAGAGCTCAACAACGAGACCCTGAGGATAGATACGGGATGCATCGTTGCCTATGAGCCGACACTCGACTTCGACATCGAAACATCCGGCAGCCTGAAGACAATGGTCTTCGGAGGCGAGGGACTCTTCCTGGCCACCATGCGCGGCACGGGTAAGGTATGGTTGCAGTCGATGCCCATCCGCAAGCTGATCCGCGCACTTGCACCAATGGGAGCCAACAGGGGCAAGGAGGCCAGCGGCCTGCTGGGCAACCTGTTCCAGTAGACCGGATTTTTAGATTTTAGATTTTCGATTTACTGAACCATTCGACAATCGACAATCGCCATTCGGGAATCCACTACTGCCTGCTGCCCTCCCTTCAGGCTGGCTCCTTCGCTGAAATGACCCACCGGGTCATTTCTTTACGCTCGGCCCTCTGCTGCCTGCTCCCTGACCTGAACGACGGAAAGGAGCGCAGCTCTTATTGTGACATACGCTCTCCGGCTCGCCTCTCTTCTGAAGGGAGTTTGCCGGGATGGCGCTCCACGGCAGGGGCTCCCTTGTAGTGTAGAGATAGAAAAGATCCTCGGTCAGCAATACGTTGATATTGTAGAAATCAGACTGATATGGTCTGCGCCACACCGCCGGAGTCACATCCGCTCCGGTAAGCAGTGCCACACGGGTCAGTGCCGTTTCTGCCAGGCTCACGGCAGAGGGAACGGGATGATCAAACCATGAGGCATATATCTTCATAAAATCGTCAGCATCGGACTCTACCCACCTGCCATCCTCGCGGAACGACCTTACATACTTTGCCATTGAGGCCATCGTATCGTTCCACGACCCGTCGGTCTCATATAGCATGGTGATGGCCAGCAGCATTGCCGCAGCATCGGATAGAAAGCTTTGCTGCTGGAGCACCCCGTCAAAGTAGGAGTGAGCCAGCGACGATCCGTCCCAGAAGGTCTCCAGCAGTCGGCATACCAGTGTGGCAGCCCCCGCCTCCAGTTCCGGATGTCCGAGGTGCCTGCCGGCCTGTATCAGCGCCACCGCAGTCAGTGCGTTGAGGCCGCTCAGGATCTTGTCATCGCGGGAGGGCTGGCTGCGCTTTAACCTCACTGCCAGCAGCTTATCCTCAATATCGTCAATACGGTCATGGTTCTTCCTGATGAGGTGGTTGAGCCCCTCGAAATTTCCGCTGCCGCTTATCACATATACCTCGCGAAACCTTGCAAATTCCTCCGGGGTAAGCAGGGCGGACAGCTCATCCACGTTCCAGAGGTAGGTGGATCCCTCCTTATGGTCCGTGTCGGCATTGAAGGCTGAGACATACATCCCCTCATGGAGGAAGGTTCCGTCAAGACATTTCACAATCTTTCCTGCCATAGTTCTGTAGTGCTCGCTGCCCGTCACCCTGTGCGCCAGGGAGTAGCTCCATAGCGCCATGGCCTGGTCATAGAGCATCTTCTCAAAATGGGGTATGGTCCATTCGCTGTCGACACAATAGCGAAAGATGCCTCCCTGCAGGTGATCATTCAGTCCACGCATCATCATCGCGTCAAGTGTTGCGGTGACCATTTCGCTGATTCTGGCGGCTTCGCTGTCAGATCCGCCGGTCCCGTCTGTGCCGCCATGGTTGTCCTGGTCGTCGGCCCTATCCGCGCCGTTGAGGGTGTCATCTTCGTCAGCCCCGCGCCTGCCGGCCCTAAGTCTCAACAGGGCTTTCAGGTCATTGCCAGGGTTCACCTGCACCGTTGGTGCCTCACCGTTCACCGCCATCTGGTACAGCATGAACAGGAGGGTGGAGTGCGGTGGAAACTTCTGGCCTGCGCCGAAGCCGCCGTTTTTACGGTCGAAAAACTCTGCGAGGTTCCCGATCAGTTGCCCACCATCGGCAGGAGGAGCCTCCTCTGCCGGTGGACTGTAAGGCATGATGTTTTGCCCTCTCTGTTCCATGAATTCCATTACTGCCTCTGCGATGTAGAGAAAGGAATACCGGTTTCCCGATGTGCGCAGCGGGGCGTAGGTCAATGCATGCACCGGCTTCAGGTCAGGGGTGAGGAAGACGTTCAGCGGCCACCCGCCGCCGCCGGTCTGGGCCTGGATGAAATTCATCATGTACTGATCGATATCGGGCCTCTGCTCACGGTCTATCTTGATGCTCACAAAATGCTCGTTGAGGTAGCCGGCCGTCTCCGGGTCAGAGAAGGCTTCGGCAGCCATCACATGGCACCAGTGGCATGTGGCATACCCTACCGACACAAGCAGAGGTTTCTGCTCCGCAGCGGCATAAGCAAGGGTGGCGCTGCTCCATTCCTGCCACCATATCGGGTTACCGGCATGCTGCCTCAGGTATGGCGACGACGACCTGTCGAGGTTATTCTTTTGCCAGATATTATTATCCATAATTATCAGTTACCAATCAGAATCATAGTCGCCCGTCGGAAACCCTCTGTACTCAGTCAGTAGTTACCGGATAGGAGTTGAGTTTTCTACTCTTTCCATTCAACATTCACTATGATCTCGTTTCTTCGGCCGAAAGGCTGGAAGGGGGGATTGTACCCGAGGTACCTGAAGTTCCCGTACCATGTTATACCTTTCTCTTCAAGGAGCGATTTAAGCTTCTCCGAATATCTCCTTATATCCTTGTCGGATGCATAACCGCCAAACCTTATTGCCGCAACATACACATCCTCAGTACGCTCAATCTTCACTGCCGGGTCATCGGGTGTGGGGAGCGACTCCTCGCTGTATGCCGAGGGCATTACAAAGCTCATTGATGAGCTGTTCATGTCCATGTGTACGGGAGAGGTCATGGAGATCTTCGTCTCCGACTCATTACCGCCGAAGATATAGCCAGCCAGCTTCCTGAAGCCCGGGTACGCCAGCTCCCTGTAGGTATTGGCATCAGAGCGTACCGTCGCAAGCAGGGCGGAGGGGTAGAACCTTATCTCAAACTCCTTCCCGGAGTGAACCACCCTGTATTTCTGTTTTTCTGTCTCTGCAAAAGCCATGGTTGTAAAAGATTGAATTATCAGCAAAGCTGTTATGGTTATGAAAAGCTCTCTTCCGTTTTTCATTTCAGGAGAAATTTTGTTTCCTCCCAGTTAAACAAGCCTGCATGGAAAATGTTTGCAGGATGTATGTAACAAATTTGTTTCAAACAAAAAAGTTACATATATTTGTATCATAAAATGAACATAAAATGAAAACCCCTTTCATTTTTGGAAGAATTGCGAAGGATGAAAACTTCACTGACAGGGAAAAAGAGACAAAGCATCTTGTCTCGAATTTCAGGTCATTAATCAACACTGTAATAATTTCACCCAGACGGTGGGGTAAAAGTTCCCTGGTGGCAAAAGCGGCTGAAGAGGCTGGTGCAGGAGACAAACAGATAAGGATCTGTTTCGTTGATATGTTCAGTATCAGGGCTGAAGAGCAGTTTTATTCAAATCTTGCCAATACAGTGCTTAAAGCTACTTCATCAAAGTGGGAGGAATCTGTTGACTCCGCAAAACGCTTCTTCAGGCATCTTGTACCTAAAATAGTACTGAATGCTGATCTGACCAACGAGTTCTCACTCAACTTCGACTGGAAAGAACTCAAGGCAAACCCTGATGAGGTCCTTGATCTTGCAGAAAAGATAGCAGCCCATAAGAAACAGAAGCTTATTGTGTGCATTGACGAATTCCAGAACATAGCTGCATTTGATGATCCCCTGTTCTTTCAGAAGCGACTGAGGTCACACTGGCAGCAGCACCAGCATGTGGCATACTGCCTCTACGGAAGCAAGAGACACATGATGCTCGATGTATTTTCAAATCCCTCACTGCCCTTTTACAAGTTCGGTGACCTGATCTTTCTCGAGAAAATTGATACTCTTTCGCTTACAGGATTTATCCGTGAGAGGTTTTCAGCCACTAAAAAGTCGATTTCAGATGATCTTTCGGGTTTGATAGTTGCACTTGCTGATAACCATCCCTATTATGTACAGCAGCTTTCTCAACAGGTGTGGCTCAGAACGAAAAGCTCATGCAATGAAACGATAGTCAGTGAGGCTCACCTGTCTCTAATTGAGCAGCTTAGCCTGTTGTTCGCCACACTAACCGAGACCCTTACAACCAACCAGATCAACTATCTGCGGGCGCTTGTTGCAGGTGAAAAGGCACTCTCATCATCGGCAGTACTATTAAAATATAACCTGATCTCTTCCGCCACGGTCACCCGGTCACGGAGTTCCCTTATTGAGAAGGATATACTTGATAATATGGCCGGGAAGATCTCCTTTCAGGATCCGATGTACCGTTACTGGCTTGAGCACACATACTTCGCCTCGATGAATTCACCGCATACGGCCGGACTTTCGTAAACTCCGGTGTCAGAAATACTTCATCCTGACAGTGATCTTCAAAGTCTGGCCCTCAACCACCGTAATCCTGAAGTCGTCAAACTTCGGTTTTGAAAAACCTGTATGGTAGTAACCGGAGAACCCGAATCCTTCCTTCGGAATTCCCAGGAAATTGTACTCCATTGACCGGTTGCTGTTTACATCATCAAGCAAGGCCAGGCCCCAGGTCCCCGGCTCAAGGCTGAAGGAGACAGTCATGCTGCCGTTTTTCAAATTCTTTTTCGGAAATTGAAACTCAAGCACAGCCCTGTCTTGCTGAAAACTCTCATCATCGGTAAAGACCCCAACGGCAATCTGGCCCTTCTCTGATTTTATGCCTGTGACGGTGACCTCAACGTTCTGTGAAATCAGGTCCGTAACGGCAAACAGGATTGAACAGAGAAAGATTATCAGGCGGGGGATTATCACCATCACTTGTTTCGGAAAAAGTCAATTAAGTGGATTTAATTGCATGTGGATGCCAGGTCAACAATTGAATCGTAAATCGCAAATCTCAGATCCCGCCATAGCTTTTATACTCCTCGACCTTTGTCTCAAGCCTTTTCTCAAGGTAATCATTTCCTCCCCGGAGGGCTTCCAGGACCTGCATCGAGTCATAGTAAAACTCCGTAATGTGGCTTTTGCTCCATCGTTTAGGAGGTTTCTGCAGGTTGGTGATCCTGTCAGCCATCTTGACCGCCCACACCTCTTTCCTGCACTGCCTTATCTTCGCCAGGCTGTCAGTGAGCCTGTAATCCTTAAGCAGCTTGGGATCTTTGGTCAGAGCCCACACTGCTTCAGCGATCTCATCACCGAACACTTCTTCCAACTCAGCCTTTGTGGTAGGGGTATCCTCAAGTGTGTCATGCAAGAGAGCTGTCTGAATTGCAAATTCCAGGTCAAACCCGGGCGTATGTGAGGCAGCAGCGAACAGCTCCATCGCCACGTTACTTAGATGCACCACATATGAATTTTTTGAGCCCTTAACCTTCTGCGTCCCGTGTTTTTCAGCCGCAAATTTGATTGCTTCCTGATAGAGTGTCTGAATATCAGTCATATAACAAGTGTCCTGTTCAGCGGATTAAGATACTGAAAATATTCTTTGGTTTGGAAGCGAAGAGCTGAAGTCATTTAATTTATAACATTGCGGCAGTGAATACTGACCCGGTGAAGGTTTTAATAGCTTCCCGTTGATAAACATTTATTCCCCGTTAATGTTGACTGTAAATGAAAGGGACAATTCTGTATGACAGCGAATGCAACCTCTGCAATAGCCAGGTGCGATTCATCAAAAAGCGCGACCGGAAGAATTTGTTCCGATTCGTGCCATTGCAGTCTGAGGAGGGAAGTGAAATGTTACGCGAAGCAGGACTGCCTGACAATGAACTCGATACGGTTGTATATGAGAAATCCGGTCACCATTACCTGAGATCATCGGCCGTTCTGGGCATCCTGAGGGACCTTGGCGGTGGCTGGGCGATCCTGGGGTCCCTTGCTATTGTCCCGACGGTCATACGGGATTTCTTCTACCGCCTCATAGCCCGGAACCGTCACCGGCTGTCCGTCCCCCACCGGTAGTCAGCGCCCCCCACTGGTAGTCAGCGCCTCCCACTAGCAGTCCGCCTACCACTAATGATCAGTCCGGCTTGCTGAGACGCCAAATTTCACCTTGATCTCCTGACGCCCGCCACTATGATGAAAAAAACTTGACAACAGACGTTTCAGGTTTTAAATTTGCTAAAGGATGATGCACAGTGGTTTGTGAAATCAACCAGGAGACGGATAAGATTTTTTTTCAGTCGCAAAGTTTAACATTAGTTTCATAATCCTAATCCAGCGAAAAACTCATGAAAAATCCGATTACCATTCTGCTTATTGCAATAATTCAACTGATGATTCTGTACGGATGCAAAAAGGACTCTGAAGCCTCCGATATTGTCAAGGATGTGGAGGGTGCCTCATACGGCATAATAAAAATAGGCAACCAGGTGTGGATGACCCAGAATCTTCGTGTGGGCTCCTACAGGGACGGTTCAGGCATCCTGTCACACCTGTATGCAAACTATGAGTGGGCCAGTGCCGGGCCGGCATGTGCCGTTTACCCCAATGACCTGATCGACGGTCTTGGCTCGGAGTCTGAGGTTGTCAAAGCTTACGGGCTGCTCTATAACTGGGCCGCCGTCACTGACAGCAGGGGGCTATGCCCTGTTGGCTATCATGTGCCTACCAAGGCCGACTGGGAAGAGCTGATAGACTACCTGGGCGGTGAGAATGTTGCCGGTGGCAAACTGAAAAGCAACAAGACAGAACCTGTCGAACACCCGCGCTGGGACGATCCTAATACCGGGGCTACTGACGCCTATTATTTCCATGCCCTCCCGGGCGGCTTCCGCAGCTTCATGGGCTGGTATGATTATGTGGGATATCTTGCAGAGTGGTGGAGCAGTACGGAGCTTGACGCAAATTTCGCCGGCATAGTGGGTATATATAGCGATGAAGCCAGTGCTAACTTCACATACAGGGACAAGAACTGCGGTTTGTCAGTACGCTGCATACAGGATTAGCCCCCGTCTGTAATCATGGACGGGCACCGCTGCGACCGGGCTTGTACCTGGTATGGCATGCCATGATTTTTCGCACCTATACGCAGGTGGAGGCTACGAGGGAAAGGTACGGCCGTAATTCCTGTCTATGACCTGTGGAATAAACCGTCCCAATGCCTATCTTGCATTCAAAACCATAAACCATGATAGTGAGCACATGCGGACTCAAATGTGATGAATGCGAATACTACAACAAAACATGTTCCGGCTGCCGTAACGTAAAGGGTAGCACCTTCTGGGCCGTTGAGATGATGCCCGGCAAGGTGTGCCCTCTCTACGACTGCGCTGTGAACAGGAAGGGTTATAACGATTGTGGCGACTGTGCCGGGTTGCCGTGCGAGACCTTCCTGCAGATGAAGGATCCTGCCCTCTCCGACGAGGAACATCAGCGGATGCTGACAGTGAGGGTAGATTTGCTCAGGGCCGGTAAAAACTAACCGTTTTGAGTGGGGGTTAACCGTGAGGAGAGCATTTCATACCATTTCAATACTGCTGGCAATCCTGACCGCTGTCTCCGCCACTGCTTTCACACAGCCATATTATGTTTCAACCACAGGTTCAGATTCCAACAGCGGCACCCTTTCCAGCCCTTTCAGGACCGTCGTGAAGGCCATCTCTGTGGTCAGGGAGGGCGAGACCATCTACATCAGGGGCGGCACATACAGCCTGACAGCCACAATTAACATCAGCAAGAGCGGCACGGAGAACGCACTCATCTCGCTCTTTGCCTATCCCGGCGAGATCCCGGTGCTGGACTTCTCGGCACAAACCCTGAGCAGCAGCAACAGGGGAGTGGTGCTGACGGGCAACTACTGGCATATTAAGGGACTTAACATTACCGGTGCCGGCGACAATGGCATGATCATCAGCGGAGGAAACCACAACCTCATCGAGGTGTGCAACTTCTACCGCAACCGTGACACAGGACTGCAACTTGACAATGGGGCCTCGGACAACACCGTACGCAACTGCGACTCTTACTATAATGCTGATCCGCCAGACTACGGCGATGCTGACGGCTTCGCACCGAAGCTCACCGTGGGCAGCGGCAACTACTTCTATGGATGCAGGGCCTGGCTCAACTGCGACGACGGGTGGGACGGCTACCTGAGTGACACCGACGATGTCACCAACACCATAGAAAATTGCTGGTCGTTCCGCAACGGATACCTGGAGGATGGCACCGATGCCGGTGAGAACGCAAACGGCAACGGGTTCAAGATGGGAGGGAGCAGCGACCGGACCCTGAAGCATAACTTCACACTGAAGAACTGCCTCGCCTTTGCCAACAAGGCAAAAGGATTTGACCAGAACAACAACAGGGGCTCGATGACTCTCTATAACTGCACCGGCAACTGCAACCAGGTGGCAAACTACCGCATAAAGACGGAGTTGGCGGCGGGGAAAGTGCTGACCCTTAAGAATTGTGCAGAGCTCGGCGGCACAGTCGAGCTGGGCAGCTTCGCCGTGCAGGAGAAGAACAGCTGGCTGTCGCCCTTCGTGGTTACGGCAGATGACTTCAGGAGCCTCGATTATGCAGGCGCCGACGGACCCAGAAAAGCCGACGGCA
>CAZFIF010000082.1:0-10254 GCA_964519065.1 uncultured Rikenella sp. | reverse complement strand
GTCAGTCCGTCCGTCTCTCCCCTGTCAAGACGGTACTCTCCCTGGCGGGGGGTAAAGACCACCGTCACGGGTTTGGTGCGTGCGAAGATGCGGACCGTCACCTCAGCACGGGATGGAAGAGCCATCAGCAGAATGAGTATGGAGATGAGCGCCCTGATCATGGTTTCATGCTCCCCTGCTTCAGCTGTGTCACCATGTCGGAAGCTATTCTTGCCGAGGCACCTTCTCCTCCCAGTATCTGCCTCAGTTCTTCGTAATCTCTCCTTATTGCCTCACGCCTCTCACCGCCGGAGAGGATCTTCTCCAGCTCGACATGCAGTCTCTCCCTGTTCATCTCTCCCTGGATAAGTTCGGTGACAGCCTCCCTACCCATTATCAGGTTCACCAGGGAGATAAAGCGCACCTTCAGGAAGAAGATTCCGAGAGCGTATGTCAACCGGCTGGTCCTGTAGCAGACCACCTGCGGCACACCGAAGAGTGCAGCCTCGAGTGTTGCCGTTCCTGATGTCACCAGTGCAGCTTCCGCCACGGAGAGCAGATCATATGCCCTGTCGTTGACCACCCTCACCGGGTTGGTTCCGATAATACCGTCATAAAGTGATGCCGGCAGGTGATCCATGCCCGCCACCACAAACTGGTATTCAGGAAATAATGACACCACACGTACCATCTCCGGCAGCATCTGTGCTATCTCCTGCAGCCTGCTGCCGGCCATCAGCAGTATCACGGGCTTTTCGCCGAGGCCCAGGGATTCCATCAGCCTCCCATGCTCCGGTGTCTTACGGCGCCAGGCCTCTACCTGGTCAATGAGAGGGTTGCCAAGGAAGTGGGCCGTGTATCCGTGCCTCCTGAAGAATTCGGTCTCAAACGGAAAGATGATATAAAGCCGGTCAACGTATCTCTTCAGCAGTTTCACCCTGCCCTCACGCCAGGCCCAGAATTTTGGGGAGATGTAATAATATACCCTTATGCCTTTCTTTTTTGCAAAGCGCGCCATCCTCAGGTTAAAACCGGGGTAGTCGATCAGGATAACGACGTCTGGCATCATCTCATCAATCTGCCTTCGGCACTCGGAAAAATTTCTTCCCACTTTCCGGATGTTGACCATCACCTCCCATACACCCATGAAGGCTGTCTCGCGGTAGTGCCGTACGAGCCTTCCTCCCGCCTTTGACATCAGGTCGCCGCCCCAGCATACGATATCTGCAGCCGGGTCAGCCTCAAAAAGGTTAAGGATAAGGTTTGAACCGTGAAGATCGCCCGAGGGCTCTCCGGCTATGATGAAATACTTCATACTAGAAAAGCTTTATCCCGAAGACGGCAAAAGCCCATACTATGGTTATGCCGAGCACACCCTTGGCTGCCCTGAGCATGTCAAGCCTGTTAAAGATGAGAAAGATGACAATATTGGCAAATACAGAGATGCTCATGACCTCCGACACATTGCCTGCCTCCGCTATCTTGTCGAGGTAACCGCTGAATGAAAGGCCTTTACGGGTAACCAGGAAGAAGATGAGGAATGCTGTCACCGGTATGATGATTCCGCCAATGACACCTGTAATGATACTATCGAACCGT
The DNA here is from genome assembly GCA_964519065.1 of uncultured Rikenella sp. GTDB lineage: Bacteria > Bacteroidota > Bacteroidia > Bacteroidales > VadinHA17 > SR-FBR-E99. The sequence goes on along the minus strand of CAZFIF010000082.1, from coordinate 8,676 downwards.
TCCCTGAACCGCATATCAGAGTTTGGATTTCAGTGTGCTGAGGAAACCGTGGGCTGTCATATCGGTTGTCACCGGCACCACAGCTACGTATCCGTTATGAATGGCCCAGTCATCGGTATCCGATGCTTCCGGCTCATGGTTGGTGAACCTGCCTGTCAGCCAGTAGTAGGTCTTGCCTGCCGGATCCTTCCGTTTTTCGAACTCCTCCTGCCAGCTGCCCAGTGCCTGACGCGCCACCACTATACCTTTGATCTCCTCGGCGGGAATGGCAGGTATATTAACATTGAGGCATATTCCATCCGGCAGCGGTTCCTTCAGCAGGAGACTGCATATCTGCCTGATATATCTGTCACAGGCTGAGAAGTCAGCCTTCGCGGAGTAGCTGTTGAGAGAGAATCCTACAGAGGTGATTTTGTATAAACAACCCTCAAGTGCGGCAGCCATGGTTCCCGAGTAGAGAACACTGGCAGAGGCGTTTGATCCGTGGTTGATGCCTGAGACAATAAGGTCGGGCCTGCGCTCCAGCAACTGGTTGACGGCCAGCTTGACACCGTCAGTGGGTGTGCCGCTGCAGGCATAAACACGCTTGCCGTCGTCCTCCTCCAGCAGCTTGACACGCAGGGGGTGCTTGACCGTCAGTGCCTGTGACATAGCACTGCGACTCTCGGTGGCTGAGATCACCACCAGTTTGCCAAAATCAGACATGATGCTTATGAGCCTCTGCAGACCGCCGGCATAGAGCCCGTCATCATTCGTGATCAGTATAAGTTTGTCATTCTCCTGTAATACCATATTGCCTCCTGTTGACCTGCAAATATAACGATAATGATCATCCATAAACAGAACAGCCATTATGGCTGTAACCTTTTTTCCTTACTTTTGCATCTTACTGAATAGTATTACATGCAATGAAGATTTCTTACAACTGGCTCAGGGAATATCTCGACTTCGATGCAGGAGTGGATGAGCTCTCAACCATACTTACAGGCCTCGGGCTTGAAGTTGAGGGTGTTGAAGAGTGGGAGTCAATCAGCGGAGGCATGCAGGGCGTGGTTATCGGCAGGGTACTCACCTGTGAGAGGCACCCTGACGCCGACAGGCTCAGTGTCACCACCGTTGATGCCGGTGGTCCCGAGCCTCTGCAGATAGTCTGCGGCGCACCCAATGTTGCTGCAGGACAGGTTGTTGCAGTGGCACTACCGGGAGCCAAGGTGTTTCACGGCGATGAACGGTTTGAGATAAAGCGGTCGAAAATTCGTGGCCAGCTCTCTGAAGGGATGATATGTGCCGAGGATGAGCTTGGCATGGGAACTGACCATGAGGGCATCATGGTGCTTGACTCCTCTGCCAGGCCGGGGTCACCGGCAGCAGATTACTTTGGTGTTGTGCGCGATACGGTTTTCGAGATAGGACTGACGCCAAACAGGATAGACTGCAGCTCCCATTACGGTGTGGCACGCGACCTGGCTGCCTTCTTCAACCTGAGAAAACCGGTCATGGCCAGGCTGCCCGACGTGAGTGCATTCCGCCCCGGGACGGCCATGGAGAAGGCCGTTGAGGTCGAGGTGAAGGATAGCGAGGCCTGCATAAGATATTCAGGACTGACCATCAGGGGTATTACTGTCGGTCCCTCCCCCGCGTGGCTGCAGAACAGGCTGAGGTCAATAGGACTCCATCCTATCAACAATGTGGTGGATATCACCAACTTTGTCCTTCATGAGACGGGACAACCACTGCATGCGTTCGATGCCGAAGCCATCACCGGCGACAGGGTGATAGTCAGGACACTTCCTGAAAAGACAAAATTCACAACCCTCGACGGCCTTGAGCGCGAACTGGCAGCCTCTGACCTGATGATATGCAACGTCAGCGAAGGTATGTGCATTGCAGGCGTCTTCGGCGGAGAGAAGTCGGGGGTCACCCAGGCTACCACCACTCTGTTCCTTGAGAGTGCCACCTTCAGCTCAGTATCGGTGCGGCGCACATCGCGCAGGCACGATCTTCATACCGATGCCTCCTACCGTTTTGAGAGAGGGACAGACCCCGAGATGACACTCTATGCACTTAAAAGGGCAGCCCTGCTGATACAGGAGCTGGCCGGTGGCGTTATCACAGGCGATGTGGTGGATGTCTATCCCAAACCTGTTAGGAAAGCTACTGTCAGTTATTCGCTTGACCGGATGGCAAAACTCATAGGCGAGGAGATCCCCTCCCCCACCGTCAAAACTATTCTCAACAGCCTCGACATTCACATCACCGATGAGACCTCCGGCAAACTCACCCTGGAGATACCGGCCTACCGTGTAGACGTGACCCGCGAGGCAGATGTCACGGAAGAGATTCTGAGGATCTACGGGTATAACAGCATAGGCATCAGCGCCGAGATGCGCTCAATGCTCTCCCACACCGTGAAGCCTGACCGTGAGAAAGTTACTTCAAACATGTCAGACCTCCTCTCCGCAAACGGCTTTGCCGAGATAATGTGCAACTCCCTCACTCCCGCTGCATGGTTTGATAAGAGCGGTGACTTTGACACCTCGGTGATGGTTCAGCTTGCAAACCCCCTGAGCAGTGACCTCAATGTCATGCGCATGTCGCTGCTACCCGGGATGCTCAGCACCATTGCACATAATATTAACAGGCAGAACCCCGACCTTAAACTCTATGAGCTGGGTTATGTCTACAGCAGAAGGCCGGGGAAAGAGGATGCCGGAATCATTGAAGCCATCAGTGAGCGGCAGCTGCTGGCCATGGCCATCACAGGTGACCTCAACCCTCAGCGCTGGAATGCACATGCTGAAGCAACGGGCTTCTTCCATATAAAGGGCTACGTCGAACTGCTCCTTGGACGTTTCGGCATTGAACGCCGGGATATTACTGAAAGGGAGGATACCTCAGGATGGTTCACCGAAGGAATGAAATACGGCAGTGAAGGAGCTGACCTGGCATCGTTCGGTAAGATCTCGAAAAAGTACCTCGCCATGTTTGACATCAGGCAGGATGTATGGTTTGCCGAACTCGACTATGAGAATATCATCAGGATGATTTCAAGGAAGAGCATTCGCTTCCGCGAACTGCCAAAGTACCCCTGGGTGCGCCGTGATCTCGCGCTTGTCATTGACAAATCGGTAAGATTCAGCCAGATACGTGACCTTGCCTACAAGACTGAACGTAATATCCTGCAGGAGGTAGACCTCTTTGATGTCTATGAGAGTGATGCCATCGGCAGGGACAGGAAGTCATATGCAGTCAGTTTCATCCTGAGGGATGAGAGGCAGACGCTCACTGAGAAGAGTATCGAGAAGGTTATGAGTGGCCTTTTCAAAGCCTTTGAGCGCGAATTTGGCGCTGCACTGAGATGAAGAAGCTGCTGGGCCGCACCGGTGACTATCTCTCGCTCGTTAAGTTCAGTCATACTGTCTTTGCGATGCCTTTTGCACTCGTGGGTTACTTTCTCGGTGCCACCCGGCCTGATCACGGTTTCAGCCTCAGGACCTTCCTGCTGATGCTGGCATGTATGGTTTTTGCCCGCAGTGCCGCCATGGCTTTCAACCGCTGGGCAGATTTAAGGTTTGACATACTGAATCCAAGGACCTCCGGCAGGGAGATACCCTCAGGCAGAATCAGTCAGGGTCATGCACTGATCTTTGTGGTTGTCAGCTCGCTGTTATTTGTTGCGGCAACAGCCATGCTCAACACGATGACACTGTTGCTGTCGCCCGTTGCGCTGTTGGTGGTACTCGGTTACAGCTACACCAAGAGGTTTACCTGGCTCTGCCACCTGGTGCTGGGGCTCGGGCTGAGCCTGGCACCCATAGGAGCCTATATTGCAGTCACCGGCTCATTTGCACTGCCGCCTCTTATCTACTCCCTCCTGGTTCTGACCTGGGTCAGCGGCTTTGACATAATCTACTCCCTTCAGGATGACCAGTTTGACCGTGAGACCGGACTATACTCCATCCCGGCAGTCATGTCACGAAGCAAGGCTCTGGCTGTCTCAGTTGCCCTTCATGCGGTGACCCTATTGATGGCAGTGGCAGCAGGGATCACGGGACATGGCGGAGCGATATACTGGGCCGGAGCAGTGGCATTTGCCGCGATGCTTACATACCAGCATCTCATTGTCTCTCCTGATGACCTGAGCAGGGTCAACCTTGCCTTCGGCACAATGAACGGTGTGGCAGGTATCATCTACGGATTGGCAGTGGTGGCTGACCTGCTGCTATAAGAAGGAGACAAGTACATGCCTGACCGCGACTGCATAAATAATATGCAGGGGCACAGTTCTGAGGATACAGAAGGGATATACAGGTGTACCAGACCGTTCCGGCCAAAATTATACTCAGACATTCCGGACCGCTGCCCTGAAACAGCTTCCCCTGCTAGAACTTAAAGATAAACGACACTCCCAGCAGCTCCTTGAACTGAACCATAGGAGCCTTTTTCTGGTTGCCGTCGGTGCCCAGCACCGGTTCCCCGTCTTCAAAGACAGGCAGCAATGTGTTATCGTCATAGATCAGGTGCACATTGAGCCTCAAATCAGTGAACCAGTTAAGGCTGGTGGTGGCTATCATCTCCCAGTCTACATCAACATTCTGCGGTTTTGAGATGAAATTGCTGAAGAGCTGTATCTTGTTGGTCATATCAACCTTGTCGAACAGCGTCAGCTTGCTTCTTATGGTAAGGTATGCTCCCAGCTCACTCTTTGACCTTTTGTCCTCAGCTATACCGAATTTGGTCTGGTTGATGGAGGTGTCAGGGACAAAAGTGCCCTTGTAGGATATAGGTGAAAAACTTATGGAGGTGTTCTTGTCAGGCTTGTACTCCAGACCGTAGCCGAAGATGAAGGTGGCCGGGTTGAAGAACCTGGAGACCTTCACCGAATCGTTGGGGTAATTGTACCCCGGGAGAAACTGAGACTTGAACTGGAACAGTCCCGAGAGGTCAAACTTCCCAAAGGCCTTGTGGTTTATCTTTGAGTTGATCTCGAGGATATCAAGGTTCTTCCTGATTCCGTCATATTTCCCCGATGCCTGCAGTCCCAGTGCGAGTCGTGCCGTGGTGGATGAGTTTACCTTTGTCTCCTTGTTGTTGTAGTTAAGGGCTGACTCAACATCAAGCACCGAAGAGATGTTGTTCTCTCCTCCCTTTGCCCAGTTGGAGATGGCACCCTGTGACAGGAGGTAAGAAATATCGGTCTTGAATTTCCAGTAATTGGGCTTGACCCTGCTCAGCGCCACTCTTCTGAGGTTCTCCTCTGCTACCGAGATCACGTTGACACGGGTGTCAACATACCTGTCATGCCATGTCTGTTTTTTGAACAGCACCCCCTCTTCAGCCTTAAGCGATACGGTATTGCGTTCAGGACTGCCAATCCAGACAGACACTGAGTCATTCTCCCCGTCAGGAAGCCAGAACCTTACCAGGTTATCAGTCCGGCTGTTGAGCCACATGTCAGTGCCCCTGCCCCTTTCGCTTACGAACCTCACGAGGGTCGAATCACGCGCCTCAAGGTATCCGATAAGAGAATTGACGGCCGCTATGATGGAGTCACTTACATAGGGATTTTTGATATGCCTGAACGGAAAATCATCGCGGTACAGGGTCACCTCGGGCAAGGTGTCAGTGATCACCAGGATTATCGTGTCATTGGTTTGGCGTGGTATCAGGGCCGGAACCAGATCCTTTACAAGCACAAACACCGTATCGTTAAGCAGCAGTGTGTCGTTCTTCACCATCGGGGAGGCATCGTTGGAGAGCTTCACCTTGTTCATCCTTTTGCCTGCCTCTATGAACATCTCCCCTGCCTGTCCTGCCACAGTGGAACTGTCGGCTGCAACAGAATCCTGCTCCAATACAGGAAGGATTATTCTCAGGGAATCATATACAAAGTAACTGTCAAGCGGTATCCTGATCTTATCGTACCCGTAATCCGACAGGTAGCTGACAATCGAGTCTTCACGGGGTGTGGAGGCAAAATGTACGAGATCGCGAAGGGCCTCACGCAGGGGATCATCGCTCCTTTTCCAGATATAGTTCGAGGAGCCTATTCTCCTGAGGAATTGCAGAGCATTGTCGCGGTCGAGCACTATGGGGCACTGACCGGCACTGTCCGGTGCAGGCTCACCCTTTATCTTCTGTTTCGGCAGGGGCAAAGCCGGCCTCACCGTGTCTGGCGCAACTATGAGTTCTTCGTCAGGCACATCAATCGCCTGGCCGGCAAGAAGCGTGCTGCCCGACAGAAAAAACAATACTATAAGGAACTTAAGTAATCCCGGTTTCATCATAAATTCTTTTAACATATCCTGATTGGACGCCGAAGGCAAAAAAACTATATTTGCAAAAATAGCCTATTTCGATGATTTTCCTTTTTCAGGCGACCGTAAACAGGAAACAGATTTTCCGCAATATCAAAAAGAGGGACGCATTCTGATGCCCCGGGGTTGCACCTCTCCATCTGTAAACCACCCCTCCTGCCCTGCTTCTGTTAATTAATCTTAATTTATTGCTTCGCAATATAGGGAATAGGGAGTGGGCAGCAGGCAGTAGTGAGGGTCTGAGTGCCTAAGGTCATACGGTCTTGCAGTCATGTGGCCTGAAAAATAAAATCGAAAATCGAAAATCACACATCGCAAATCATCATGAATCTTCCATATTGTGAACCCCATAAGATAAAGACGGTGGAGCCTATGCGGCGAAGCACCGCCAGTGAGCGCCGTGAGTGGATAAGAGAGGCCTCATACAATCTCTTCAACCTGCGCTCCGAGCAGGTATTTATTGATCTCCTCACCGATTCCGGTACCGGTGCCATGAGTGACCGGCAATGGGCCGCCATCATGACCGGCGACGAGAGCTACGCAGGAGCATCGTCGTACTACAGGCTTAAGGAGGCCATCCTTGACATCACCGGGTTTGAATACTTCCTTCCCACCCACCAGGGACGGGCGGCAGAGAATGTTCTCTTCTCGGTGCTCGTTAAGGAGGGCGACATTGTTCCCGGTAACGCTCATTTTGACACCACCAAGGGGCATATTGAGTTCCGCAGGGCCACGGCCGTCGACTGCACGGTGGAGACAGCCATGGACATCACCGCTGACGAACCCTTCAAGGGCAATGTCGATCTCGGGCGGCTGGAGAAGGTACTGAAGGAGACGCCTGCCGAGAAGCTGGCTTGCATTGTGATGACCGTTACCAACAACACTGCAGGAGGACAGCCGGTGAGCATGGCCAACCTGCGGGGTGTGAGGGAGCTGGCCGACAGGTACGGTGCCACGGTGATAATGGACTCAGCCCGTTTTGCCGAGAACGCTTACTTCATCAAAACCCGTGAAGAGGGTTACTCTGAAAAGAGCATCAGGGATATAGCCCGCGAGATGTTCTCTTATGCTGACGGCATGACGATGAGCTCCAAGAAGGATGCGATAGTCAACATCGGAGGCTTCATCGGCTTCAGGGACCGGGAGCTGTTTCGCCGGGCCTCGACCTACAACATCATGTTTGAGGGCTTCATCACCTACGGCGGCATGGCCGGCCGTGACATGAACGCCCTGGCAACAGGACTCTACGAAGGCACCGACTGTGAGTACCTTGAGTCGCGCATAAGGCAGGTGGCCGGGCTGGGAGAAAAGATTGCTGCAGCAGGGGTGCCCGTACAGCAGCCTTTCGGAGGCCACGCCATCTTCATTGACGCAGGCAGGTTCCTGCCCCATATTCCTGCCGGTGAGTTCCCTGCACAGAGGCTGGCGGTAGAGTTATACCTCGAAGGAGGCATACGCTCTGCCGAGATAGGCACGCTGATGGCTGACCGTGACCCTGTGACACGTAAGAACAGGCACCCTGAGCTGGAGCTGGTGAGACTGGCCGTGCCGAGAAGGGTTTACACAGACAACCATATGGATTACGTGGCTGCAGCCGTGGGCAACGTATACGAGAGAAGAGACCTGATAACAAGAGGATTGGCAATCAGGTGGGAGGCGCCCATCATGAGGCACTTCACCGTTGAGCTTGAACTGCTCTCTTAACACAAAAAGCCTATCTTTGTCAATAGCTTAACGCAATCACCATGATAAGATCAATGACCGGCTACGGCAAAGCCATGCTTGAGACCCCTCAGCGGAAAATCACCGTGGAGGTACGGTCGCTGAACAGTAAACAGGCTGACGTAAATACAAAGGTGCCGTGGCTCTTCAAGGAGAAGGAAATCGATATTCGGAACATGATCATCAGAAGACTCCAGAGGGGTAAGATCGATATCATGATCTCCCTTGACACCATGGATGAAGAGCAGGCCCCGGTAATCAACACAAAAGTGGTACGGGGATATCTCAATCAGCTGAAGGAGCTGAGCAATGAGCTGGGTATAAGCAGTGAGGGTGATCTTCTGAGCATAGTGATGAGGCTTCCGGAGACCCTTAAAACAGAGAAGCCGGAGCTGACGGAGGAGGAGTGGGACAGGATTGTCACCCTGATAGAGGATGCACTCTCAATGACCGACAACTACCGCCTGGAGGAGGGCAGTGCCATGGAGGCAGACCTGTCTAAATCGCTGGCCTCCATCCTTCGATACCTGGAGGAGCTGAGTGCAGTGGATGGCGACAGGCTGGCACGCATGCGCGATAAGTTGCAGGCATCACTGCGCGATAACTTCGCCACGGAGAACATAGACATGAACCGCTT
>CAZFIF010000081.1:0-10322 GCA_964519065.1 uncultured Rikenella sp. | reverse complement strand
TGAGAGCCATCCTCACAGAACCGAAGAACTCAATCACCAAACAGTATATCAAGCTTTTTGCCATGGACGACATTGAGCTGAACTTCACCCCCGAGGCACTTGACTATGTTGTTGACAAGGCGGTTGAATTCAAGCTCGGCGCCAGGGGCCTGCGTGCAATCTGTGAAGCGATTATGATCGACGCCATGTTCGAGCTCCCCTCAGGCGATGTAAAGGAGTTCACCGTCAACCCCGACTATGCCGCCCGCAAGCTTGAGAGGGTCGACATGCAGGTACTGAAGGCATCATAATAAAAATATCCCGTCAGCCTTACGGCGTGACGGGATAAGTGACTTGCGGACGGTTCCTGCTTCCTCTGATCTTAAAGTGTAAAAATATATTTCGGGTGCCTGAAACGGAGTGTTATCTCACGTGAGTCATCACCCCTTGAGAGCGTGGCATATGCGTCACACTCGCCGGCGCCGTAATCAAGCACGAACGGCTCAACTCCTTCTATACTGAATGTAACAGAGCCACGCACCAGGAACCTGCAGGAAGCCTGCCACTCCAGCGCATTGGTGACGGTATGTGTATATGCCAGTCCGTCAAGATTGGTGCCCGTAGCCATACCGGTGATCAGGCACCTGTCATCCCACGGGTTCCAGGTATCGTAACCTGCAATGTATTCCCTCTCACGGTCAAACTCACGCGTGATGGTCTTCTCATCGGCAAATGTGATCTTGCCTCCGGAAAGGACCACTGAAAATACTGTGTTTTGATTGCCGTTGGGACCCAGGTTTGTCACTGTCTTGGTTCCTTCAACCCTGGCTCCGTTGACATAATACTCCTCAAAGGTGAGCGATCTCACCGAGCCGACTTCACGCCGCGGGGCGGAGAGTGTGACAATGATCTTCCCGCTGCGCACCACATCATTCAGACCGGTACAGCCTGTACCGTAGTCGATTACGATGTTGCGTGGCCAGAAATCCCGGCCGGGTGAAGTTACAGTGATAAGCGGACAGCTGTCTACAACAGTTGCCGACTTGGTCCCTATCTCAGCCATCAGGGTTGCTATTTCAAGTGATGCAAAGGCATCATCAAAGAGGGCCTCGGAGAGTACAGCATCATCAGCAGCTTCGAGGCTGACGGCCTCCAGCGGCTCTGATTTCTGACATGAAGAAATCATGATTCCCGCGAGGATAATGATCAGGATAATTGACTTTCTTTTCATAACCGAATTTTTTGAGTGTTAATTGAGTGTCTGTTTCTTTGAGACGACGGCAGATACTCAAGGTTTAACGTCCGGATGAAAAAAAAGTTACTTTCGCCGCAGATAAGTGGCGTAGGTGAAGCTTACAGCATCAGGATCTTCCGACATATAATATTCTTTCTCTGACAGATACCACTCGCCGGGATCTATGGCCGGGAAAAAAGTATCTGCAGTGAACTCCCTGTCAATATGTGTCACCATCAACCTGTCGGCGAGTGGCATGAATTGCCTGTATACTGATCCTCCGCCTATGATGAAGATCTCCTTCCCCGGTTCGCAGAGGCCAAGAGCCTCATCTATCGAACGTGCGGTATGGGCACAGTCGAAACAGTCAAGCTCGTTGTCAGTGAGAACTATGTTCTGCCTCCCCGGCAGGGGTCTGCGGGGGAGCGACTCCCATGTCTTCTTACCCATGATGAGGCAGTGGCCCATGGTGATCTGCTTGAATCTCTGAAGGTCGCCGGGGATATGAGCCAGCAGGTTGTTATTGTATCCTATGCCATTATTACGGTCGACCGCAACTATTATGGTGATCATCTCATACAGATATTTCGCCTTTGATGGCAGGGTGGGGATCATAGCCCGTGAGGGTGAAATCTTCATATCTGAATGAGAGTATGTCCCTCACCCCGCTGTTAAGGATCATCACCGGAAGAGGCCGTGGCTCACGGGTGAGCTGCAGTCTGACCTGGTCAGTATGGTTGAGGTAGATATGCGCATCGCCCAGGGTGTGTATGAATTCTCCAGGCCTGTACCCCGTAACCTGTGCCATCATCATAGTCAGCAGCGAGTAGGAGGCGATATTGAAAGGCACTCCGAGGAAGATGTCGGCGCTGCGCTGGTAGAGCTGGCATGAGAGCCTGTCGCCGGCAACATAAAACTGGAAAAGGATATGACATGGTGGCAGCGCCATCTTCTCCAGCTCTCCCACGTTCCATGCAGATACAATATGCCTGCGCGAATCCGGATTCTCCTTCAGTGAGGTGACAACGGCACCTATCTGGTCAACGGTCCCCCCTCCTGCCATAGGCCATGAGCGCCACTGTGAACCATAAATAGGGCCGAGGTTGCCGTCTCTGTCAGCCCACTCGTTCCATATCCTCACCCCGTTCTCCTGCAGGTAACCTACGTTTGTGCTGCCGCTGAGGAACCAAAGCAGCTCATGGATGATCGATTTCAGATGCAGTTTTTTGGTTGTCATCAGCGGAAACCGCTCTGACAGGTCAAATCGCATCTGGTACCCGAAGGTACTCAGGGTACCTGTGCCGGTGCGGTCTCTTTTCTCAATGCCATGGGTCATTACATGGCTCAGCAGGTCAAGATATTGTCGCATAATCTCCTCTCTATTTTACTGCCGGCATTATCCGGGCCACCCAGCCACCTCCCGGTGCCATGTTCAGCGTCACCGTACCCGGGAAATGCTGTCTGACCGTCATATGTTTATAATCCTCCCCATGCTGATCAGCATTGAGGCCGTCACTGAATATCTCCACCAGGTACTCACCCGGAACCAGGAAAGACAGGTTAATCTCAAGTGTCCGGGCATTCCAGTCAGTCATGGCTCCGATATACCATACGTCACCTTTTCTACGGGCAACGGCTATGTAGTCACCAACCCTTGCATTCGCCACCTCCGTCTGGTCCCAGGTGACAGGCACTCCCGCTATGAAGGAGGTGCACTCAGCGTTGCGCCGGTAGTTCGACGGGCTGTCAGCCAGCATCTGCAGCGGGCTCTCATAAACGACATACATAGCCATCTGGTGCACCCTGGTGCCCTGACTTGCAGGTCTGTAGAAGACCGGGGAGAAGTCACGCTTCTGCATATTCACCATAGCTCCCGGAGTATAGTCCATCGGCCCTGCCACCATGCGTGTGAAGGGCAGGGTGACATCATGCTCGGGATTGCAGTCATAGCTCCATTTGTTGTTCTCCAGCCCCTTGACTCCCTCACGGGTAATGACATTGGGCCACTGGCGCTCCATGCCGTCAGGCTTGTAGCAACCGTGGAAATCAACCAGCATCCTGTGCTCAGCAGCTTTGGCGGCCACTTCGTGATAGTAGTTGACCATCCACTGGTCGTCGCGCTGCATGAAGTCGACCTTGATTCCCTTCACGCCCCACTTTTCATATTGCGACAGTGCCTCATCGATCCTGTCATGGAAGCTCTTCCACACCACCCAGAGTATGATGCCGACATCCTTCGCAGCAGCGTGGGTACAGATCTCTTCCATGTCAAATCCGTCAGCCACGTCAAGCACATCGCCAATGTTGTACCACCCCTCGTCCAGGATCACGTATTCAATGCCATACTCCGCCGCAAAGTCTATGTAATGTTTATAGGTCTCACTATTGAGCCCTGCCTTGAAGTCAACACCAAAAAGATTATTGGCATTGTACCAGTCCCATGCCACCTTGCCCGGTCTGACCCAACTGAAGTCAACACCGCTGACAGGAGATGCGCCAAGCCTGTAGACCATCTCGCTTTCAACCAGGCCTGCGTCATCCCTGGCGATGATGAAAACCCGCCACGGGAAGGTGCGTGTGCCGGATGTACGTGCAATATAATCCTCTCTTTCCGTAACATAGACGTTACGGTCATTATGAGCCTTGACTGCTGCAGGAAAGGCGGGGAATAGTCCGGTCACTCCACCCTTGCCGTCTCCGGTGATCCACATCCCGGGATAGTCGCGTATGTCGGCTTCGGTAAGGAGTATGTTCACTCCGTCAGCCATGAAAAGTGCCGGCAGGCTGGCCAGGTGTTCACGTCCTATAGTATCGGCTGAAGCCGGGATGAATTTGCATTCGTTATGGGACATGAAGCCCTTCTCTAGGGGCCACAGTGCCCTGGCGCCACCAGGAAGGGTGAATGCGAACTCTTCATTATCCACTGTAACCTCATCCTTCACCGCCATGACAAACCTGTAGGCTATGCCGTCATCATAGACCCTGAACTCCATCGAGTAATTACCACGGAACCTGAGGCTCATGGCGTTGTAATTGTCGGGTACCGCTCTGTTCTTGCGCGGTACCGCCGGCGTCAGCATTTCATGGACCTGCGAGGTGATACTTCGCATCACTGCAGGCCGGTCACCCGGCATGCTGACTCCCTCCAGCCGCATCGCCGGCGTGAGTCCGGAGACAACCTCCCTGCCATCACAGGCAACGGTGAGAGTCACTGCATCATCAACCCTGACGGAGAGAGTGATGCTCCCGTCAGGTGAGACGACAATATAATCCTTGCCCGGCAGAGAAAACGGCAAGAGCAGCCCTGCAGTGATCAATAAATAAATAAGCCTCATACCGTTTTGTGGTTTGTTATTCCTTCTCCTTCCTCCTTGTAAGCTCATCACGTATGGCTGCAGCCTGCTCATAATCCTCGCGGCTGACGGCATCGGTGAGCATGCCCCTGAGCTCTTCCACGGTGAATTCACCGTATTCGTTCGGAGGTGCAGGGCTCTGCCTGACAGCTTCTGCTCCAGCTTTCACCTTTCCCTCTTCCTCAGTGGTGGCGCTCATGACTATTCCAGCCTCGTTGAGGATCTGGGGTTCAATATATATGGGGCATTCAAACCTCAGTGCCAGCGCCACGGCATCGGATGTGCGCGAGTCAATGCTGAATCGTCTCTCCCCGTCAGTACAGACAATCTCAGAATAGAAGATGCCCTCGCGTAGCTTGTTGATGAGCACCTGCTCCACGGTGACACCACAAGCCAGGGCAAAGCTCCTGAACAGATCGTGCGTAAGGGGCCTCGGCGGCTCCAGGTTCTCAAGCTTAATGACTATTGCCTGAGCCTCAAAACCTCCTATGATGATAGGTATCCGCCTCTCACCGTTCTCTTCCGCCAGTATAAGTGCATAGGCGCCCGACTGTGTCTGACTGTAGGAGATGCCTATGACCTTCAGACGAATAAGCTTATTCTGCATAGTTTACCAGATTTTCTGCCTGACAGGCCGATATGACAAATATAAATAATATGAATCTTTATCTCCTCCCCTTCCCGATTTTTTATCCACATCATATTGGTGATAAATTAATGTCACCGGTTTGCAAATAAGTTAATTTTTATATCTTTGCAGTCCGAAAAACAGAGATCCGGCGGGGCCCGCAGAAGTGTCATGCACAGAGGAGCATGTCCGCCTCACGGAGTAATATAAGAGAGATTGAAAATGTACGCAATCGTTGAAATTGCCGGTCAGCAGTTCAAGGTAGAAGAGGGAAGGAAAATCTTCGTTCACCGACTTGATGCTTCGGAAGGCGATAATATTGAGTTTGAAAAGGTTCTTCTCCTTGACACCGACGGAGCGGTCACCATTGGTGCGCCGGTCATTGACAACACCGTCGTGGAGGGCAAAGTTCTTGCTCACCCCCGGGGAGACAAGGTGATTATCTTCAAGAAGAAGAGGAGAAAAGGATACCAGAAAAGGAACGGGCACCGGCAGGACTTCACCGAGGTGGAGATACTGAGGATAGGAGCTCCGTCAGGAATCAAAAGGCAGGCAGCTCCAAAGGCTGAGAAGAAGGAGGCTGTAGCCCCCGTTGCCGAAGAGGTAAAAGCCGTGGCGAAGAGCGAAGTGACGAAGGCTCCTGCAAAAAAGCCGGCAGCAAAGAAGGAAACCGCAGAGAAGAAGGCACCCGCAGCTAAGAAAGAGACTGCAGCACCGAAGAAAGAGACCGCAGCTAAGAAGGAGACTGCAGCCAAGAAGGCGCCCGCAACAAAGAAGGCACCCGCAGCGAAGAAGGAGACTGCAGTGAAAAAAGCGCCCGCAGTGAAGAAAGCGCCCACAAAGAGCGCCGGCAAAACGGAGAAAGAATAACCGACAAACAGTAAAAACATCAGGATATGGCACACAAGAAAGGTGTAGGCAGTTCACGTAACGGCCGCGATTCAGAAAGCAAAAGGCTTGGTGTCAAGCTCTTCGGAGGACAGGAAGTCAAGGCAGGAAGTATTATCGTGCGGCAGCGCGGCACCAGGCACAATGCCGGTGAGAACGTTGGCATAGGCAGGGACCACACGCTCTTTGCCCTGGTCGACGGTAAGATTGAATTCCAGAAGAAGCGTGACAATAAATCTTATGTCTCTGTAAAACCGGCAGAAGAGTAAGAGAGAGCGTCAGAGTAAGACAGAGACTCCTGAAAATATCCGCACGGGCGCATTTTTTCAGGAGTTTTTCTTTTAAATTTGTCCCTCCCGCACATAAAAAGAGTTGAGATGCTTACAATTAACCTTATCAGGGAACAACCGGATACAGTCGTTGAAAGGCTGAAGGTAAAGAATTTTGATGCTGCCGGCATCGTCACCGCGGTGCTTGACCTCGACCGTCGCAGGCGCGAGCTGCAGGCAGAGAACGATGCCGTGCAGGCTGAGCTTAACAACCTTTCAAGAGAGATAGGCCAGATGATGAAGGAGGGAAGGAAGGCTGAGGCTGAGAGTGCAAAGAGTGGCATCGGGATGCTCAAGGAGAGACAGAAGCAGCTCTCGGAGACCCTTGATGGTGTTAGCCGAGGGATGCAGGATGAGCTGATAAAGCTCCCCAACCTGCCCCATCCGCTGGTGGCAGCCGGCAAGAGTGCTGATGACAATGTCATGGTTCGCAGCGGTGGTACCCTCCCGGCACTGCATCAAGGAGCGGTGCCTCACTGGGATCTGATAAAGAGATATGACATCATAGATTTTGACCTTGGTATAAAGATCACCGGCGCAGGCTTTCCTGTCTACAAAGGCAAGGGTGCCAGGCTTCAGCGCGCCCTTGTCAACTTCTTTCTCGATGAAGGGGAGAAGGCCGGTTACCGCGAGATAGAACCGCCCATCGTGGTGAATGAGGATTCCGGATTCGGCACCGGGCAGCTACCTGACAAGGAGGGCCAGATGTACCACGTCGGCGCTGACAATCTCTACCTGATACCCACAGCCGAGGTTCCCATCACCAATATCTACCGTGATGTTATTCTGGATGCTACCGACCTTCCCATCCGCAACATAGGCTATACTCCCTGCTTCCGCCGTGAGGCCGGATCGTGGGGCTCGCATGTCAGGGGGCTGAACAGGCTCCACCAGTTCGATAAGGTAGAGATAGTGCAGATAGCCCATCCTGACAGCTCCTACGAATCGCTTGAAGAGATGGTGACGCATGTCGAGGGACTCCTTGTGAAGCTCGGGCTGCCATATCGTATTATGAGGCTATGCGGTGGCGACATATCATTCACCTCCGCCATGACATATGATTTTGAGGTCTTCTCCGCAGCGCAGCAACGCTGGCTTGAGGTGAGCTCAACATCAAACTTTGAGGCTTTTCAGGCCAACAGGCTCCGCTGTCGTTTCAGGGATAAGGGAGCAAAGCAGACCACCCTGTGCCACACCCTCAATGGCAGTGCACTGGCGCTCCCGCGCATCGTCGCCGCCCTGCTCGAGAACAACCAGACTCCTGATGGAATCAGGATACCCGCGGTGCTTGTACCCTATACAGGCTTTGAGCTGATAAGCTGACACATATGAAAAAGAGCTCCAGGGCATATCTCTATGCCGCTCTTTCAGTATTCCTGTGGGGAACCATACCTACCGCCTTCAAGATAGCCCTGGCAGAGCTGAGCATAGTGACGATGCTATGGATTACCTCCCTGGTGTCACTGCTGGTGCTGTTTGTTATCGTCGCTGTCACCGGGAAGCTGAGTCAGCTGCGACGCATGACTGGCAGGGATCTGCTATGGTCAGCTCTTCTCGGACTTATCGTTCCCGTTGCGTATTACCTCATACTTCTCACAGCCTACAGCCGGTTGCCGGGACAGGTGGCACAGCCCATAAACATGATCTGGCCTATCATCCTGGTCTTCCTCTCTATTCCCCTGCTGCATCAGCGCATCCCCTCCCGCAGCTTTGCTGCGCTCTTCATCAGCCTGACAGGGGTATATATCATATCGTCACAGGGGGCACCCCTCCACCCCGGCAGATCAGACACCGTCGGAGTGCTGCTGGCACTGGCAAGCAGCGTGCTATGGGCCCTCTACTTCATTCTCAATGTACGCGACCGACGTGATGAGGCAGTAAAGCTCTTTGCCAACTTCCTCTTCGGAACCGTTTACATGGCACTCATAATGCTTGCCACAGGCTCCTTCAGTGAGACGCTGAGCATGAAGGGGATCGCTGCCTCTGCCTGGTGCGGTCTCTTTGAGATGGGCATCACCTTCTGGATGTGGCTCAATGCCCTCCGGCTGGCAGAGACTACCGACAAAATCAGCAACCTGGTTTATTTCGCACCTTTCATCTCATTGATACTCCTGCATTTCATCATCGACGAACCCGTCTATTATACCACCATCGCGGGCCTTCTGCTCATCATAGGCAGCGTGATGTACCAGAACAGCGGAAAAAAGGCACAACAATAGCGGCATGTTTTTTGTTACTTTTGTCCGTAAATCGAATTTCAGAATGAAACCTGCATGAATACTGTCTCGCAAACGGTTTTGAATATAGTATTTCGTGCAGCTTCCATTCAACCAATTATAACTTTTATGTACGAATGAAAAGGATACTTCTTTTTACTGTTCTTATACTTCCACTCCTTGCGGGATGCAAAAAAGATGCTCCTGATCCTGATGATGAATACACCATCGAGGAGAGGGCCCGTGACGGCCTCTACGACCTGATGAAGACCGTCTACCTGTGGTACAACTACATCCCCACGGTCAAGGTGACCGACTACCCCGGGCCGGAGGAGATACTTGACGCAATCACTTACAAGCCGAGGGACAGGTGGAGTTTTGTCATAAGCTGGGAGGAGTACCTGGCCATGAGGGAAGGTACATTTGTAGGCCACGGCATACGGATGGCACTCGACCATGAAAACAACGTCAGGGTGGTAAGCCTCTATACAGGGTCAGACCTCTGGCCCGGAGGAGTACGCCGTGGTTGGATAGTGAAGGCAGTCAACGGCACTGCCGTTGCGCCAATCTTCATATCCGGAGACGATGCAGCCTACACAACACTTATGGGTCCGTCAACGGCAGGAGTAATTAACACTTTTACATTTGAGAAACCTGACGGTACACAGGTGACCTACAGCTCCACCAAGGCCACTTTTACCATCAACTCGGTATCGTCACCAAAGATCCTTGACCTGACAAGCGGGAAGACGGGCTACTTTGCGTTCGACACATTCATAGAACCATCCGAGCAGGAGCTTAACAACGTCTTTGCCGATTTCAAATCCGCAGGTATCACCGACCTCATTGTTGACCTGCGCTATAACACCGGAGGCTTCATGAGCATTGCCGAGCAGCTTTCCAGCCTGGTGATGGAGGCTGCTGACACTACAAAGCTATGCTATACTCTCAAATACAATGACCTCATCGGACCTACCTGGGACGAGAACTACAACTTCATCAGAACGAACACTCCTCTCGGTTTTGACCGCGTTGTATTTATAACAACCAGAAGCTCGGCATCCGCCAGCGAGGTTGTAATCAACAGCCTGAAACCATATATCGAGGTCACCCTGGTGGGTGACACCACCCATGGTAAGCCTACAGGGATGGACGGATTCGGCTTTCCCTTTCCCTCACAGACGAATCCCAATCCCGATTACAAATATGTCTTCTTTCCCATCACCTTTGAATACGTGAATTCCCTGGGTGAGGGCCGCTTCTACGACGGTATGGTGCCTGATATAAAGGCCGCTGATGACATCACCCGCGACTTCGGTGACCCGGAGGAGGCGTCACTGGCCGCCGCCATAGCGTTTCTTGAGGGCAGGAAGGCAGAGACAACTGTTCCCTTTACGCGCAGCCGCATATTTACGGAAGGTGACCAGCTACCGAAGGAGCTCTTCCATGATCCAAAGTATCTATTCCTGAAGTGAACAAAACTGAAGACGAGAAGCTCATCCTGGGCATAGACCCAGGTACCACCGTCACAGGCTACGGTCTGATACGCGTGACCGGCAGAACACCCTCTCTCATCACACTTGGCATCATTGACCTGCGCAAGAAGGAGGATCACTTCAGGAAGATCCGCCACATCTTTGAGGAGACGTTGAAGCTCATCGACCAGTATCATCCTGACGAGTTTGCCATTGAAGC
>CAZFIF010000080.1:0-10454 GCA_964519065.1 uncultured Rikenella sp. | reverse complement strand
CCCTCAGCGAAAAGCAGAGGAGGCTTTCTTTTTTCTGGTGCGACTAAAGCTTGCTATTTTGTGCCGATTACGGCATTTATCTTACCCCACAGCTCGTTATCAAAACCTGAAAGAGCAAAACTGGGATTCTGTGGATCAGATGCTTCCCCCATTCTTACAACAACCATTTTTTTGCCTGGAACTATATAAATGCGTTGATCTTCAGCCCCCATGGCTGCATACATATCTGAAGGTGCATTTGGCACCAGTGCTCCCTGGTAAACTGTCTGAGAGCCAGGAACCATATAACTGGTCTTCCCGTTTAACCACCACAAATATCCGTACGATGGATTTATACTCTGTGATGGACTGACAGCTGACCTGAAATAGGATTCATTCAATATCTGTTCACTCTTCCATTTACCGTTATTAAGCGCCAGCAATCCAAACCTTGCCATACTACGGGTAGTACTATGATATATTTTAAATATCAGCCCGTTATGCCAGAAACCATCCATCCCTATTTTGTCCCTTAGTTTAACATTGAAGTAAGTTTCAAAATCCTGACTGGAGGCATCAGCAACTACATCCATCAATACCTGAAATACATTATGGTAGGACCACCTGGTGCCGGCATCAGCAAGGTATGTCAGGTTCGCTTTTATTACAAGGTTGTTCTCATCATTGATGCCTGAGGTCATTGTGAGCAAATGCTTCGGTGTTATTAAATTCTCTTTCTCCAGTGGTTCACTGGTCCAGCCTGTACCCAGATAATCAGATACTTTACTGTTGATATCCAATAATACCTCCTGCTGAGCTATGCCGATTGCGGATGCCACCAATGTCTTGCCTGCACTGTTCCATTGCCAGGTGGTGGCCGGAGTATGTCCATTGAAGTATTCCTCCATCACAATTCGCCCGTTGACAAGTATCATAAAAGACCTGGTGCGTTTTTCAATTAAATAATCTTTCAGGGGTTGTACAGCGCTTGCATTCCAGCCCAGACCGGATAAAGACTGTGTATCCCATTCGTTTTCTGAAGGGAAGTACATGGATTCATCAGGCAGGTCCTCATCTTCGTGATTGCTGCACGCTGTCGATACAAGCAATAACAGCACGAGAAGTGTCAGATATTTCATAGAGTCAGTTACTAGTCTTCCTGTAGTTTATTTTCATATTAAAACGATGAAAATGGTCAAATGTTTGATATCTGTCAGCACACTGTAAACCCAGGGTTGGTATTGCTCTCAGACACAGCCTCCGATAGATTGGTGGCGTCATGCATTGCTTCGGAGTCATCGTCCGGAAAAGCGATAGTCTTGTCCGCCTGTTAATATCACCCAATGAAATATATGTCATGATCAATATCCGGTTACCCGGAATTGATTTAGATTTGCCCTACAGGTTGAAAGAAATCTTCGGACTATGGAAACAGCAATGATTTTTGAACGGTTCTGGAATCGCTATTCTACTGAGAATCCCAATGCGAAGCGACTATATGATCTTTTTACTGCCAGGGGCGAAAAGGTTGTTCATGACCATATAGCACTCAGGACATTCGATGACCCCAGGATGAACATCGACGTGATCTCACGGCTGTTTACCGAAAACGGCTATGAGGCAAAGGGCACCTACGAATTTAAGGTCAAGAAACTGAGGGGAATGCATTTTGAACATAAAAGTGACCCGAAGGCACCCAAGGTATTTATCAGTGAGTTGCTCATCAGTCAGTTCAGTGATTACCTGCAGACAACCATCCGTGACTACCTCAACCGGCCGGGCGACAGCATCTATGGTGAAAGCGACCTTGTTTACGGCGGCAGCATATGGGGTAAGATATCATTTGACACCTACAACAGGCTGCGCGAAGAATCGGAATATGCGGCATGGCTGCTGGTATATGGTTTCCGGGCCAACCACTTTGCCGTAAAGGTCAATGAATTGAAGCAGTTCTCAACCCTGCAGGAAGTGAATGAATTTGTGAAAGGAAACGGATACCTGATGACTACTGTCGGAGGTGAGATCTACGGGACCCCCGAGGAACTGCTCGAGCAGTCCGCTACCATGGCAGAGATCCAGCCTGTTGAATTTACCGACGGGGTGCACGGGATACCCTCCTGCTTCTATGAGTTTACCCTGCGGTATAACCGTCCCGACGGCACCCAGTATCCGGGATTCATTGCAGCCAACGCCGATAAGATATTCGAGAGCACGGACTATTATAACAGGCAGGCTGGTAAAATGTAGTCCGCTACCTCTGCTTAGCTCATCTTGCTGATTAAAGGGCTGAAAAGTTGAAGGCCAGAACCTGTCCGGTCCAGAGATAAGAAGAATTCTAATGTTCCCTGATCAGGTATAACCGGTTATCTTCAACCTTATACATCATCGGTGCTATTACCAGTTTCGGGTATTTAACTGACAGACGCTTCGCTTCACTGACCACGAAATCAATTTCATTCCCGATCTCGAACAATGGCGCATAACTCATGAAGTGTTCCTCTGCCTGTCCTTCCGTCCAGCCGGCATTCTCAACCAGTCCTTGGATGAACTGGTCTTTTCTTGAAGCGAGGTTAACCATAGCACAGTTATTATGCGCAATAAGTGCAATGTGCCCCACCTGCCCCACACCGATGGCATATGACACCTTGAATTCGCTGAAGCGCAGGTTGGCACCACCCGAGCGGATGATATAGGCAAAGTTGTCCGGGATGTGAAGGTGTTTCCGGTTATCCATGCACATACCGATCAGGATCCGGGCTCTCTCATACCTGTCAAAGGGCCTCTTCAGGTTGTGATATTCGAGCAGCAGCCCGATAGGTGTATGCCTGTACTCCCTGAAAATATCATCGGCGGTCGATACTTCTTCTAATTCATACATTTTAACTTCAGAACTGTAAAAGGGTTATTGCAAGGATCAAATATAACACCCCGGAGATGTTCCTGATCTATTCCTTATGCATAATGTTAATAACCACCTTCCCCGAGGAGTGTCCTTCCATCAGGTAATTCATCGCTTCGCCAGTTCTTTCAAGCGAATATTGCCGGCTAATGACAGGCCGGATAATCCCTTTTTCCAATAGCCCCATGAGAAACTCCAGATCGGTTTTGTTCGGTTTGGCGGACAAAAACCTCATTTTCCTTGACCCTGATGACAACAGCCAGCCGAAGAGAATCGATTTAAATACCTGCGACAAAGATCCTCCAATCATGACGTATACTCCATGAGATGTCAGAATCCTCCTACAGGCTGACAAAGAGTAATTTCCATTTATTCCCAGGATAATGTCATAGCGGCGATCTGCCTCCAGGAACCTCTCCTTTGAATAGTCAATGACATGATCAGCGCCAAGGGATAAGGTCTGCTGAAGGTTTCTCGTGCTGCATACCCCTGTCACCTCACATCCGAAATACTTTGCCAGCTGGACGGCAAATGTTCCTACCCCACCGGCACTTCCAATTATAAGCACTTTGTGTTCCCTTTGCACTGCTGCCTTATCACGTAATGCCTGAAGAGCAGTCACTCCGGCCATAGGTATTGCTGCAGCTTCTTCGTACGAGATGTGTTTCGGTTTATGGACTATAAATGCTTCGGGAGCAGTAACATATTCGGCTAGACCACCGAATCCGGCGCCGGCAAGATCACCCGCCACCTCATCGCCCGGGCTGAACTCCCTGATATTCACCCCGACCGCTTCCACCCTGCCGGAAATATCTGCTCCAAAGATTTTCCTTTTGGGGATCAGTCCCATCTTCATTGAACGATAATCCGCCGCGTTTAGGGAGACCGAATGCACCCTGACAAGAACCTCATTCTCCCCGGGATCCGGTCTGTCAACATCACAATAGACTAGCCTGTCAGGATGAGCCTTCTTATCATAAACGACTGCTTTCATTGTGCCGGGGATTTTTATCAGTAAATATATGAATTCCTGTTTTCCCGGATCCGGTAAGGCAGGAGCAATAATGTATGAGCAATCAGTATGACCGGATCAGTAGTTTCCGCCCTTCTTGTGCGGGTTGGGCAGATTCGGATCCGAAAATCCGCACTCAAGGCAGAACGTACGGTGAATACAAAGTGTTGACCCGCACTGCGGGCATTTTCTCCTTTCAGTCTCAAATGCCAGGAACCGTTCAATCCCCTTTACCTTTATCATGGCCAGGTTATCGAAGAAACTCGTGTTGTACCTGGTTTGATATCTCTTATCGAGGTTCTTTAACCGGCGACACGGATATTTCGGGCATTCATAACAGAACTTCGACTCTGTTTCCCTGAGCATATCACAGTTAATAACTATGCACTCCCTGCAGAATGCGGGTTTTCCGTCAGTCCTGGTCCTGCATCCGGGACAGTGATTCTCGGTTCTCATGTATCCGAGACACGACCCGCAGTTCATGCCGCAGGGAGCGATCATCTCCTTTGTGAAGGCTATGGACGTGGTGTACTTCTTCTTTGCCGGCGAATTTCTCATTGCTGTGTAGTGTTACAGGATGTATGGCAGGGTAAGTATCCGGGAGCACCGGACCAGAGCACTGTCGTTGAATCAGCTGCGCAGGATCTTCTCCATTTTCCGCCCTTTGGCCAGTTCATCCACCAGTTTATCAAGATACCTCACCTGCCGGATCAGGGGATCCTCTATCTCCTCAATCCGGTACCCGCATATTACCCCGGTGATGAGATGTGCATTGCTATGCAGTGAGGCTTTCTGAAAGAATGTCTCAAACGTCACTCTCTCATTTATGAGCTCCTGCAGCTGCATGTCGCCGAAACCCGTTAACCATTCTATAACCTGGTTCAATTCTTCCTTTGTCCTGCCTTTCTTCTGCACCTTCGCCAGGTACATTGGATAGATTGAGGAGAATGTCATTTGTGCTATTCGCTGACTTTGAGAGTTCATATCACTATCTGTTTTTCATTTAATACAAGATCAGCTTATCAATCCAGCATCAGGTAATTCTTGCCTGTACTTCTTCAAAAGTAAGAAAATCTAAAAAATGTTTTACGGCTGCACTCTGGTAAAATCAAAGAGTCAGTTTGACGCCGTGATGAAGAATACACAAATGCCAGTGGATCCACTTTGCCATCCTCAATTCATTGCATTGTCCTGGCACTGGCCACCTATGATTCAGGATATTTTCTTATTGCAACCTGTCTGATGCATGATCCCGTCAGTCGCATTGCCAATCCCTCCAGATAACAGCCTTAACACGCAAATTTTTCTATCTTTGAAGATGCTGGCAGACTCATACCAACAGCAGGCCACACCTATAGTTATAATCGCATGACAATGAAATACGAAGACTTCATCGTCTCCACTCTCGGAAAGGGCAATGTGACCTCTCCCCTGAAACAGAACCGCAAGCCAGGCAGCCCGGTCTACAAATTCGTCAGTGATGACGAGAGAGTGCTATACGATGTCTCCCTGGAAAGCTTCAACAGGTACCGCGGGAACGACCAGACACCCATATCGTTTGAGAAGGCCGGCCCGAAGGAGAAGATATTCTTTGAACCGGCAAAAACCAAGGTGGGCATCGTGACATGCGGGGGACTCTGCCCGGGGCTGAACAACGTCATTCGAAGTCTCTTCAACCAGCTTTACTACAGGTACGGGGTGAACCGGATCGTGGGTATAAGGTACGGCTATGAGGGCCTGAACTGCGACTACAACCATCCGGTGATTGAACTTACACCTTCGCTGGTAAGCTATATCCACCTCACCGGGGGGACTATCCTCGGTACCTCGCGTGGCCACCAGGAGGTAAGCAAAATGGTTGACACCATAGAGATAATGAACCTAAACATACTTTTCTGCATTGGCGGTGACGGAACCCTGCGCGGAGCTCATGCCATACATGAAGAGATTAAAAAGAGGAAGCTGAAGATAGCGGTAGCGGGCATCCCGAAGACAATTGACAATGACATCGACCTGATTCAGAAGTCATTCGGATTTGAGACCGCCTTCTCAATCGCCAATGATGTCATCAGGCACGCACACAATGAAGCTGCAGGGGCCTATAACGGCATAGCCCTGGTCAAGCTGATGGGACGGGAGTCGGGGTTCATAGCCGCCAGCGCCGCACTGGCCATCCAGGAGGTGAACTTCGTGCTGGTGCCTGAGCTCCCCTTCGACCTCCACGGTCCCATGGGATTCCTCAGTGTGCTGCGCAAACGGCTTGAGGAGAGACATCATGCCGTGGTGGTCGTGGCCGAGGGGGCAGGACAGGATCTTTTCGGTCCTGACAACAACGAGAAAGATGCTTCAGGCAATCTTAAATTCAGGGATATCGGCATTTTTCTCAAACAGAAGATAAAGGAGGAATTCACGGCCGCAGGCTTCCCCCATTCAATAAAATATATTGACCCCAGCTATATAATCCGCAGCGCACCTGCCATCGCCAACGACAGCAAGTTCTGCAGCCTTCTGTCACAGAATGCAGTGCATGCTGCCATGGCCGGCAAGACTGACTTTGTGGCTGGATTCTGGAATGACAGGTTTACCCTCGTGCCTATCCCTGTCACGGTGGCAAAACGCAAGAGGATAGACATTGGTGGTGAGCTGTGGTGGAATGTCCTTGAAGCCACCGGACAGCCTGTCAGCATGAAGAACTGATCAGCTAAATGGCAGCCGAAAAGGTGTCGCCCTGGCTCACGTCGCCTGTCACCCATCCCTTGCGCAGCCAGCTTGACCGCTGGGCGGCAGTACCGTGGGTGAAGGTGTCGGGGATCACCCGGCCCTGGTATTTCTTCTGCAGCACGTCATCACCGATGGAGGCAGCTGCATTGAGTGCCTCCTCTATGTCCCCCTCCTCGAGGCTGTTGAACATCCTGCTGGCATGGTGGGCCCATACACCTGCAAAGAAATCAGCCTGCAGCTCGAGCCTGACGGTGAGCTGGTTGGCCCTCACCTCACTGAGACGCTGCCGCTCAGCGGTGACCTCATCAAGTATACCAAGAAGGTTCTGTACGTGATGTCCCACCTCGTGTGCAATCACATAGGCAATCGCAAAATCGCCCTGGGCGCCGTACTTCGTCGCCAGATCGTCACAGAAACTAAGGTCAATGTATATCTTCATGTCGGCGGGACAATAGAAAGGACCGCTCGCTGCGGTTGCGTATCCGCAGGCCGACTGCACCTGGTCTCGAAAAAGCACCAGTGTGGGCTTACGGTATGTCGAACCGGACTGCCTGAAGATCTCGGTCCATACATCCTCCACATCAGCCAGAACCACTGAAACAAACTGTGCCATCTGGTCCTCAGCTTCTGAAGATTCATACGGACCGGTGGCCGTGCCCATGTCCATCTGCTCAATAACACTCTGCGGATCACCTCCCAGAAGCATTACAAGTAAGACAATTACCAGAGTGCCTATGCCTCCGCCCACGACTTTGGTGCCGGTACTCATTCCCCTCCGGTCTTCAATATTGTCACTGCCGCGACGTCCCTGCCATTTCATGCTATCAGTTTTTGATGTTTCGTAACTTTGCCTTTGAAAGCTATCTAATTCATTTCAAATTTAAAAAAAGTAATGTCGTGAACAAATCGTCAGCGACAATGTTAATCAAGTAAAACAGTACAAAAATGAAAACCAAAGCGCTTTTACTTATCACTTTCATTTTCAGTATCATAACAGTAAACAACAAGACTATGGCACAAGGATACACATTCCCGGAGCTTCCGTACGAATACAGTGCGCTGGAGCCCTATATTGACGCCCAGACGATGGAGATTCACTACTCCAAGCATCACAGGGCCTATTTTGACAACTTTGTCAAGGCTGCAACAGAGAACAAGATTGACCACCTTTCACTTGAAGACATTTTTGCAAAGGTGAGTGCTTTCCCTGCAGCTATCCGTAATAATGGCGGCGGCTATTTCAACCACATGCTTTTCTGGCAGGTTATGGGCCCCAATGCCGGCGGACAACCTGAAGGCGCCCTGATGGATGCGATAAACAAGACATTTGGATCATTCGACAGGTTCAAGACCGAATTCGAGGCAGCCGCCAAGACGCAGTTTGGAAGCGGATGGGCATGGCTGGCAGTTGATGCAGACGGCAAACTGTTCGTATCACAGACTGCTAACCAGGACAACCCGCTGATGGACGTTGCCTCGAAACGAGGAACACCGATCCTGGCACTTGATGTATGGGAACATGCTTACTATCTCAAGTACCAGAATCGCAGACCTGAATATGTGGGCAACTTCTGGAACGTGGTCAACTGGAAAAAGGTGGCTGAGCTCTACAACGAGGCTCTTTAATAGCCGGAAACAGAATATCATAGAAAGAGAGGCGTCATTCAGATGGGCCTCTCTTTCTTTTTATCAGATAATTAAATGTAAGCAGGGGGGCCGTAATTTACGGAGCCCCCCTGTTGTATTGGTGCAAGATGAAAGTTATCAGGAGTATTTCACTGCTGTCTATTTATCACCTATAATTCTGTAGCCGAGCGAGAACTGCAGGAAGTTATTTCTCCACGGATCAATGTATTCAACATCATTGGTGGCGGATATTAGTCCTATCACATACCTTATCGTGAAATTGATCCTGAAGGGCAGATTGGCTTCTGCACCAATTGCCAGACCCATATCTAAAGCGTTGTACCACTCTTTAATGTCAATAATGTCTCCGTCATCCTTATTCTCCTGCTTTGCAGCAAGCAGATAACCGAACTGCGGGCCTATATGAATATTTGCATATTCTATCGGCTGAAATTTAACGAGTAAAGGGAGATCTATGTATGTCAGAAGGTCTTTGACATTAAAATAAGGATCATCCCAGTCGGATCCCCGGGTAGATATCATAAGTTCGGGCTGAACAGCCAGAAAGTCCAGAACAAACACGTTTGCGTAGACACCGGCATTGAAGCCAAGCAACTGACGTACGGCAACGTTCTCCCCTTCTCCTGTTGTGGACTGAGTTGCCAGGTTTATCCCGCCCTTGACACCTGCCCCTAACTGAGGCTGGGCTGTTATTGTTGCCGCAAACAACACTGACAAGGCAAGCGCCATAATTGAATTCTTTTTCATAGGTACTTCATTTTAGTTGATAGTGATGTTAAATATAAGCCTCTGAAAAAGATATGTCAAATTTTTATGGTAATGATATTCAGTTTTTACAGTTAAAGCATACCTCATTCACCAGATTCCTGCCGGCGAAGAAATCATCAATGTTCTTAAGAGTTGTCTCCGCGATGTTACGGATGGCTTCACGTGTAAAGAAGCCCTGGTGAGATGTGATTATCACGTTGTTGAAGCTCAGAAGCCGTGCCAGCACATCATCAGCCAGCACCCTGTCGGAGAGGTCCTCGAAGAAGAACTGACTCTCCTCCTCGTATACATCGAGCCCGGCAGATCCTATCTGCCCGCTCTTGAGTCCCTCGATAAGGTCGGATGTCCGGATCAGCTTTCCACGACCTGTATTGATCAGCATCACCCCCTTTTTCATCATACCTATTGTTGAGGCATTTATCATGTATTCCGTCTCCCTGGTCAGCGGACAGTTCAGTGAGATGATGTCCGAATTCCTGTAAAGCTCCTCAAGGTCCACATACCTGGCACCCGTCTCCGATGCAAACTGCTCGTCAGGGTATCTGTCATTGAGCAGCACTTCCATACCAAAGCCCCGGAGGATCTGTGTCAGCACCTTCCCAATCCTTCCTGTTCCTATCACCCCGGCACTCTTGCCATACATATCAAAGCCCAGCAGACCGTTCAGGGCGAAGTTGGTGTCCCTTGTACGGAAGTAGGCTCTGTGCACCTTACGGTTCAGCGTCAGCATAAGTGCAACCGTATGCTCGGCGATGGCATGGGGCGAATATGAAGGTACCCTCACAACACTGACATTGTTCAGCGCCGCCTTCAGGTCGACGTTATTGAATCCCGCAGAGCGAAGGGCAATAAGCTTCACCCCGTACTCTTTAAGCTTCATTATCATCCCAGCGTCTACAGTATCATTTACGAAGATGACCACCGCATCATACCCCTGCGCCAGGACAACATTGTCGGCAGTCAGGTGAAACTTGAAATATTTCACGGTAAAGCCGAAGTTGCTGTTCACTTCGTTGAATGACTCAATATCATATGGTTTTGCATCAAAAAATGCGATTTTAATGTTCTTCATTCTGTCAGTTCTTGTTACCGAATAACAAGAGCCATCAGTTTTTGTTCTGCCAGGGCTCTTTCCGGTTGCATCTCAGGTCCTTACTGCCCGCAACGCCTGAGGCTCGTACTCTGATGTCAGGGAGGCTTATGCCCTGAACAGGGGATTGCCTTTCAGCGCCTTTTCCTTGATCTCCATAACCTCTGATTCTTCCAGGGGTTTAATCCTGTCAGCAAGATCCAGTGCCCTCATGAACAGATTTTCATCTCCCGGGGGGATGGCTGCTGTCACTGGATGCGAGAGGGTAAATCGCAGACCCATCGTTATATCCTCCGTTGTCATCAGCGGCTCATACCAGCATTTGGGGTAGGCCGACC
>CAZFIF010000079.1:0-10548 GCA_964519065.1 uncultured Rikenella sp. | reverse complement strand
ATCCACATACCCTTCTGCAAGAGTTTCTGCAGTTATTGCGATTTCTACAGTGTCACCGACTGCAGTGAAACCGATGCCCTCGTTGAGGCAATCACCCGGGAAGCTGCAATAAGGTCGGGTTATCTTTACAATGAGACGGTTGATACTATATACCTTGGTGGTGGTACCCCTTCGCTGCTCAGCGTGATGCAGGCAGAAAAAATTTTGACTGCAGTGAGGAATATCTTCAGGGTTGACGCTGATCCTGAGATAACGGTGGAGGTAAACCCCGATGATATAAGGGCAGGATATATCAGCTCACTTGCCGCCCTTGGCGTCAACAGGATTAGTATCGGGGTGCAGTCGTGGGATGATGGCAGGCTTAAATACCTGGGCAGGAGGCATACCGCCCGGCAATCGGCTGAAGCGCTGGAGACAGTGTTCCGGGAAGGAATAAAAAATGTGTCGGCAGACCTTATCTATGGTATTCCGGGGATGACAACAGCCGGCCTGAGGCAGGATATCGAGAAGACCCTGACCTATCCTGTTACACATATCTCAGCATATCATCTTACTATAGAGAAAGGAACACCCCTGCACCGCCTGAAGGAGAAGGGTAAGCTCACTGAGACAGACGAGGAGACCAGCAGTTCGATGTTTATGCTGTTGATCAGCCTGCTGAAAGAGAAGGGGTTTCTGCACTATGAGATTTCCAATTTTGCCCTGGAAGGGTATATCTCCAAACACAATTCTGCCTACTGGAAACAGGTGCCATATATAGGCCTGGGTCCCTCTGCACATTCGTTTGACAGGAGATCGAGGCAATGGAATATATCAGACGTCAAAGAGTATATCAGATCTGTAAACGAAGGGAATGTCTCTTTTGAACGCGAGGAGCTCGACAGGCTGACCCTCTTCAATGAATATATCATGACCGCCCTTCGTACGGTCTGGGGTATCGATCTCACATATGTTGAAAACAGCTATGACAAGGAGCTTCATGACTATCTTGTCAACATGTCCGGAAAATATATCCGTTACGGGTTGATGAAGAGGGAAAGAGACACCCTGACCCTGACAGATCAGGGCAGGATGATCTCTGATAATATTATTGCGGAACTACTTACGGAGCTGTGATCAGCCCCTGCCTTTCAACATCAGTTCTCCCGTGCCGATCTTCAGACCGTCGAGATAGAGCTCTACATTGTAGGTTCCCGGGATGAAATCACCGGTATTGTCAAGGAAGATGCACATCTCAATATCAGTGTTCGCATAATCCACTGCCCTATTGGCAGAGAATATCAGCTGTTCGCCGTTAACCTCAAAGAGATTGTCGGGCGAGGTGGTGATCACCAGCTGATCGGGACGTACTACCCTGAGATAGACAATCTTGTTGCCTGCTGCGGCAATCGGGTTTTCCCTGAGAGTAAAGCATACCCTTACCTTGTCCAGGTTCCTGATCTCGTCAGTCTCCTTTCGCTTTTTGTTCAGCGCCATGGCAACAATATCCTTGGCCTGGATCACGGAGGCGACGCTCACCTTGGAGGTAAGCTCCTCCCTGGTCTTTTCCAGTTCGACATTGCTCTCCTGCACTGCAGTCATCTGCTCCTTTATCTCCACATTTTCAGCGGTAAGCATCTGGTTGCGCGTGTTGAGCGAGTCGATCTGTACTATATAGCTTTTCATGATCTCACGCATGGTGCTGATCTCGGCCTTGTATTTTCTTATCAGCTGTGCATTGGAAGCACTTACTTCGAGAAGCTTCTGAATTCTGGTGCGCTCACGCTGCAGCTCTGCATTGAGGGTGTCATTGCTTGTCTTCAGGGTGTCATATCCGTACATCATCATGCGGAGCTCATTGGCCAGAGAGTCTTTCTCTTCTGTCAGCACCTGCTCCATCTCAACCATCTTGCTCTTCTGGTTGTAGTAAAGAACTACCAGTGCAATCAAACCGAGTGTCAGGATTATCGTAGACACTATCATGACAACCGGAGCACCCTTCTTGTGCTCAATGTGTTCAGCCTGATATTTTTCGTGATTTTCCATATGTGTTTTGTTTTATCCGGTGCAAAATTACTAATTATTACAGAACAATGCGTTTTTCTGCCGTTTGATTATCTTAGTCCGGCGTTTTCTGGTTCAAACAAAATGGCTTTATGAGTGGATTTTACGGTTCTGTATCCGACAGGGACTGCGTTGATGATGTGTTTTACGGCACTGATTATCATTCACATATGGGCACCAAGCGTGCCGGGATGGTCTTTTATGATGCAGGGACAGGCTTCCGGAGGAGAATTCATAACCTGGAGAATGAGTATTTCAGGAATAAATTCGAAACGGAACTTAAGGATTTCGGGGGAAACAGTGGCATGGGAGTGATCAGCGACACCGATCCGCAGCCCATACTGTTCAACTCGCATCTCGGGCCGTTTGCCCTGGTCACTGTATCACGGATAGTCAATATCAGCGAGCTGGCTGATTATTTCCTGGCAAGGAAAAAGCACTTTACCGAGAACTTCATGGGTAACATCAACCCTACGGAGATGGTTGCAAATATCATCTGCGAGGGAGACTCATTCGTGGAAGGCATAACTCATGTTTTTGAAAAAATCAAAGGGTCATGTTCTTTGCTGGTGCTCACCAAGGACGGCATCATTGCGGCGCGCGACAGGCTGGGGCGGACGCCCGTGGTAATAGGCCGTAAGGAGGGTGCACGTGCCGTAGCTTCAGAGACATGCTCTTTTCCCAATACCGGCTTCGAGACTGAATATTTTCTGGGCCCCGGCGAGATAGTGCATCTCCGGCCGAACGGTTTTACACGGCTGAAGGCACCGGGAAAAAAGATGCAGATATGTGCTTTCCTGTGGGTCTATTACGGATTTCCGACCTCCGAATATGAAGACAGAAATGTTGAGGAGGTGAGATATAGGTGCGGTGCAGCATTGGCCAGGCGTGACCCGGTCAAGGCTGATTTTGTCTGCGGTGTTCCCGACTCGGGCATAGGGCATGCATTGGGTTATGTCAATGAGAAGTCTGTGCCCTACATGAGTTCCTTTTCAAAATACACTCCCACCTGGCCCAGGAGCTTCATGCCACAGCGGCAGATACAGCGTGATCTTGTGGCCAGGATGAAGCTGATACCCAACAAGAAGCTGACAAAAGACAAGAAGATAGTTTTTCTTGACGACAGCATAGTACGGGGAACACAACTCAGGGACAACACCAGGGATCTGCGGGAAGCCGGCGCCGCCGAGCTCCACATGAGGATAGCCTGCCCTCCGCTGCTCTATCCCTGCCCCTTCCTCAACTTCTCACAGTCGCGCTCAACCCTTGAACTTGCTGCCCGCAAGGCGATAGTCAAGCTGGAAGGGGAGGAGAGGAACATAGAAGAGTACCTGGACCCGGATTCGGAAAAATATGCACTGATGGTCAAAGAGATAGCTTCATCTCTGGGTATGGATACCCTCATGTTCCAGCGTCTTGACGACCTTGTGCAGGCTATCGGACTGCCGCGGGAGAAGCTCTGCACACACTGCTGGGACGGCAGCAGCAGCTTCTGATAATGTTGAAAAGTATGAGGAGATGTTAATTATTTAACGTTCGTCTAAATAAATACCCCAGTTTATCCGTTTAATTTTACGATTCATAAAAACATTGAAACTCTTGCGGAAGGTTTCATGTTTAACCTGTCAAAGGAAAACTGAACAATATTGTTTTAAAAAAGCTTCAATTATCGGATAATAATATCCTTATATTTTCAGTTAATTCAAAAATAATTTATCATAGCGAATAGTAATTTACAAACTCAAAAAATGTCAACAATGAAAAAGATTCTTTTGTTTGCAGTGATCATGGTCGCTTTTACAGCGGGTACTTTTGCACAGTCAACAGACACTGAGCAGACAACAGCCACAGCTACCATTATCGGTCCGCTTGCATTGACCAAGGTGAGCGACATGGATTTTGGTACCATAGCTGTTACCGGTACCGCAGGAACTGTTGTTCTGGGCACCGATAACTCCAGGACAGCTGTCGGGCCGGCTCTTGTTCCCCCTGCTGCAGGTGTTGCTGCATCATTTACCGTTTCGGGTGAAGCCAGCCGGGCTTTTACCATCACTTTGCCTGCCAACGGTGTCGTCACTCTTGTCAACGGAGGCAATTCAATGGCGGCAGACGATTTTGTACATAGCGCCGGCGGTGCTCCGGCATTGGACGGCACAGGAGCTGCGGCGTTTACCGTAGGTGCAACATTGACGGTTGGTGCTGCCCAGGCTGCCGGAGTTTATACATCGGCAAACTTTCCCGTGACAATCAACTACAACTAGGAACTCATTACTGCCCGAAACGGACATAGATGAAAAGGCTCGGGATAAGATCCATAAGCCTCATTACTTTATACCTGGTTTTTGCCTTTGCGGCGGAAGCCCAGCCGGCGGCTTCTTCCACAGTGACAGGGCACATAACTGCCGAGGTTATCTCCACGCTGACTGCCATAGAGACCACGCAGCTCAGTTTCGGCAGGTTTTCACCGGGGCCCCAGGGCGGTAAGCTGATACTAACACCCGGGAGCTCTATCTCGGTTATGGGAAGCGTATGGCCCGGCAGCGGCACACACAGCGCTGCAAGCTTCTACGTCACCGGAGATCCGGGGGTGGCTTTTACAGTACGCCTGCCCTCGGATCCGGTAACCATAACTCACATGGGATCGGCCAGAACCATGACGGTCGAAGAGTGGCGGTCAGTACCGGAGGCAGAGCCGGGAGCAGGAATGCTGGAAAACGGCTCACAGGTGGTATATGTGGGGGCAACACTCAACGTGGGAACCCTGAATGATAATCCTGTAGGTGTCTATACCGGCACCTATAACATAACCTTTGAGTTCAACTGATCGCAGAAAGAAACTATAAAACCTGAAATAATGACAAAGCTATCTATGCGGCTTTTTACGGCAGGCCTGATCCTACTTCAGGTCTTTTTTCCATTTATTGCAAGGGGTCAGGGCGATCTTCTCGTCACTCCCAGACGAGTGGTTCTCGATGCCCGCCAGAGGTCTGTTGACCTGAGCCTGGCCAACATAGGAAAAGACACGGCCACCTACAACATCTCGTTCGTACAGATCAGGATGACCGAAGAGGGAGCCTTTGAAACCATCACCGAACCTGACGAAGGTCAGCAGTTCGCAAGTCCCTGGCTGCGGTTTTTTCCGCGGTCAGTGACGCTCAGTCCTGATGAGGTGCAGACTGTTAAGATTCAGACGGTACGTACCCGTGAGCTGCTGCCTGGTGAGTACAGGTCGCATATCTATTTCAGGGCTGTGCCAAAGGAGAAACCCCTCGGTGAAGAACCGCAGGTACAGCAGGATCCTTCGACCATCTCCATCAAGCTGGTGCCTGTCTTCGGGATAACCATCCCGGTCATTATAAGGATGGGAGAACCATCTGCAAACGTCTCTCTTTCCGATCTCACCCTCAATTTTGTCAATGACACCATCCCCAGGGTTGCCTTTAAATTCAACCGCTCAGGAGATTATTCTGTTTACGGCGATATCAGCGTTGACCATATTGCACCCGGAGGAGTGACAACCCGCGTGGGCATTGCCAACGGACTTGCGGTTTACACACCAAATACCGTAAGAAAATTTGAGTTTAACCTTCAGAATCCGCCTGAAGTTGATTTCAGCAAAGGCCGGCTGCGGGTTACCTACTCTGCACCCTCCGATGTCAGACCCGAAAAATATGCCGAGGCAGAATTGAATTTGGATTGAATTTCTATAAGCGTCCAGGTTTTTTAAATCACTTTTTGGTTCTGAGAAAATAATGAACAAACTAGCGCCATGCAGCACAAACTTATTCAGGAGGTTGATTTTCAGCGCCGGGCTTATCGTATTATCCGGGCTAACCAACATGGCGTGGGGGCAGACAACGTTAGCAACATGGGATTTCCCCAACGATCCGGATAATGCAATCTGTGACGGCGGCATTGCCGCCAACGCGGCTAAGACTATTTCTACGGTCGGGGGGACCTCTGCAATCGACTATTCCCAGAGCGGCGCAACCACCAACTGTGCAAATGCCACCTCCTGGGATGGTGGCAGCGGATCAAAATACTGGTACATTAACATAGTTACCACCGGATATTATAATATCACTGTCTCCTCTGCCCAGAGAGGACGTGATTGGGGGCCAAACAGAAGCCCGAGAGATTTCAGGCTGGAATATAACGTTGGTTCAGGATGGGTTGCGGTGCCCGGTGGATCAATTACTGTAAACAATAATTTTACAACCGGAGTACTAAGCGACCTGGCCCTGCCTGCCGCATGTGACAATCAGGCTGCTCTTCAGCTTCGCTGGATAATGACCTCAAACACCTCCATTGGAGGTAATACAGTAAATTCTTCGGGTTATAACCGAATAGATGACATAGTTGTAAGAGGATATCTGCCGGGCACCTATTGTACTTCATCTGGTAATACTGCTTATCAGACAAGCATAACCTGGGTAAACTTCAATACCATCAGTAATGTAAGCGCAAAACCCTCGGGTTATAGTGATTACACGTCACAGGTGACAACTGTTTACAAGGGCAGTTCTTATGATCTGAACATATACCTGAATACAGACGGCAACTATAGGGTATATGCTATGGCATGGATTGACTGGAACGGGAATGGTAGTTTTAATGATGCAGGAGAATCATATGACCTGGGCAGTGCTGTAAATACCGCCAACGGGCCACCCAGCCTGAGCCCTCTTGGTATAACCGTGCCTGCCGGAGCCATCACAGGCACTACCGGGATGCGGGTTTCTGCCAAGTATGCCAGCTATCCGACTTCCTGTGAGACAGGTTTTGATGGCGAAGTAGAAGATTATACTCTTAACATTTCATCAACCCCCTTGATATTTTATTCCCAGAACACAGATCCTTCGCAGCTTTCAAGCTGGAACTCAATAAGAACAGGAGGGGGAAGCAGCCCGGCAAACTTTACGGCAAGCAACCAGACATTTGTCATTCAGCCCTCTCATTCCATGACAGCCGGCACAGCCTGGAGCGTCTCAGGAACGGGCACCAAAGTACAGATAGAGAGTGCAGCATCGCTGACGGCCAATGCCGCCATAACCCTTTCTGCCTCGACTACTTTTCAAATTGACAACGGAGGGGTCTATTATCAGAACCATAACATTAATAATAACATTTTCAGCGGCACCAACTCTTTTGCTGCCGGCTCAACGGTCAATTACAGGCTGAGCGGAGCACAGACAATCGCGCCTGTCGTTTATGAAAATCTCACTCTTTCAGGCTCGGGTGCCAAGACAATATCCGGGGTGACAGTCAACGGGGTACTATCCATGGAGGGCTCCGCCACGGCATCAGGGTCGGCTCCGGCATACGGAGCGGCGGCAACCCTTCAATATATGGGGTCTGCAGCCCAGGTTACAGGCATTGAACTCCCGGCAACATTTGCCGGCACTGGTGGTGTGATTATTAATAATGCCGCAGGAGTTACCCTTTCAGGTAATGTCACAGTTGGCAATACCCTTACAATGACTCTGGGAAATATCACTACGGGAGCATACACCCTGGCCCTTTCAAACAGCGCGCCAGGTGCCTTAATCCGTACTTCAGGTACTATTGTTGGAAGGATAAGGCGTGCCATCGGAACCACGTTATCTGTTAACTACCTTTTCCCTATTGGTACAGGAGCATTCTACAGACCGGCAATAATGAATTTTTCGTCACTCTCTGCCGGAACGGATATAACAGCTGAATTTATCGCCACCCCGCCATCGGGATTTATTCCCTACACGGATGGCGTTGCCAATCTTGATAATGCGTTTACAGAAGGTTACTGGAGATTTAACAGTTCCGGAACCCCGGCCGTGGCACTCTATTCACTTAACTTAACCGGCGACGGATTCACCAGTTATACCATTAATGATGGCACAAGGATCACAGGAAGAGATAATAGTAATTCAACCTGGAGGGCCATGGGTTTGCATGGCATCTGGTCGGGGAATGATATCTCACGCACCGGAGTCACCAGCCTGAATACCACCTCATTTGATTTTGCCCTTGCAAATGGCTGTGTTGAAATAATATTAGGGTTTGATCATGAAAGAAATATTACAATAGATCATACCAAAGTATCCGGCGGAACAGATCTTTTTAATTTCCCGCTGCTGGTCAATCTATCATCACAGAGCTTCCTGCGTACATCGCCGGCAGGAGAGGTATTAAATTCGAATGGTTATGATATTGCCTTTACCGATGAAAACTACAATAAGCTCGATCACCAGATTGAGTATTACAATGGTACCACAGGAGATCTGATTGCATGGGTTCGCATACCATTCCTTTCTGTAACAACCAATACGGTTATCAAAATACTTTACGGAAACCCGCAGATAACAACAGACCCATCTGTGACCACCGTCTGGGACAGTCACTACAAAGGCGTCTGGCATCTTGACAACAGTAGCCTTAATGATGTCACCTCATTTAATTCTGCAGGAACCTCTTATAACTCGCCAACATATTCCGGAGGTACGATATCGAATTCCGTGGAATTGAACGGTACAAATCAGTGGATAGAGGTCATCAATGACCCTGCTATCAATTTTGCCGGTAATATCACTGTCTCAGCCTGGGTCAGGATGAATACCGCCAACCGTGACCAGAAGATTGCCGGTAACCAGAATAATTCAAGCGGAGGATACAAATTTGGTATCTATACCAATAACAAGGTTGAATTTGAAATCCGGAATTCCGCAAATACTCCTTCATTAAACAGAGCCGTTGCGGGCGGAACAGTGTTGACAACAGGTCAGTGGTATTACCTGGCAGGAATAAGCTCAGATGTTCTTGATTCAATAAAAACATTTGTGAACGGAGTTTCTGAACGGCCGTTTAAGAAAACAGGTACACTGGGGGTTGCCTCAAATACTTTAACAATCGGAAAAGAACCATTCTTGTCGCAATATTATTTCAGCGGCATGTTTGATGAGATAAGGATCTCTGATGAGGTACGTTCTGACGGCTGGTTGAGGACCGAATACAACAATCAGTCATCTCCTTCAACATTCTACACCCTTGATGCCACTCAAACCTCATGCGATAACCTTCCCTCAGAAAGCATCTGCACAGGACCCATAACACTTACTTTCGGTTATCCGGCCGGAGGCACATATTCCGGCAACCCCTATATTACCGGAGATCTCTTCAGTCCACCCTCTGCCGGATCGTATCTTATAACGTATACATATGCCGGCGGTTGTGCCCCGTCATTTGTTACAAAGGAATTCATAATTACTGATTATCCGGAAGCCCCTGCGGCATCGAATAAGGAATACTGTTCAAATCAGATAGCCATTCTGGAGGCTACTTCGGGTGTGAACATCCGCTGGTACAGTGGAGGCACACTGGTAAGTACCGCCAATCCGTTTTCGACAGGGCAGACGGTGCCCGGAACGTATTATTATACTGTCACACAATCATTAAACGGATGTGAAAGCCCGGAAACGACTGTTAGCCTGACCATATATGATGGGGTTTCAGTTACTGCTCATCCTCAGGCGACGACTATATGCCAGGGGAGTAATGCTTCGTTTTCCGTGACAGCATCCGGGTATAACCTGTCATATCAATGGCAGGAAAACGGAGCTGATATCTCTGATGGGGGCGTTTACAGCGGAGCAAACACCTCAACCCTTACCCTGACAAATCCCGGATCAGCTCTGAGCGGGAGGCTCTACAGGTGCGTTATAACAACTACCTGTGGCACTCCGGCGACCAGTAACACCGCTCTTCTTACCATAAATCCCCTTCCTGTTGCCACCTTCAGCTATTCAGGCAATCCTTACTGCCCGAATGGTGCAGATCCATTTCCGACATTTAGCGGAGGTGGGGTGGCCGGAACATTTTCCTCCACTGCAGGATTGGTTTTTGTGAGTACGGCCACCGGCCAGGTTGATATTTCCGCAAGCACACCGGGAAGCTACATTGTCACCAATACCATTGCGCCTTCAGGTGGTTGTGGAGAGGTAACGGCAACAAGTCCCTTCACTATTACTTCTGTACTGACCTGGACAGGTGCCGTGAGTACCGACTGGAATGCCTCCGGGAACTGGTTGTGCGGCCTGGTACCAACGCCGGCAATGTCAGTTCAGGTACCTGATGTTCCTAATAAACCGGTGCTAAGTAGTGGAGCAAATGGAGCAGTTATTAATTTAATAGTTGACAACGGTTCGTCACTGACAGTTACAGGTAATCAAATAAGCGTGTCAGGAACTATTACCAGCAACGGAGGCCTTGATGTCACGGCCGGCACTGTTGAAATGAACGGGTCTGTTGCCCAACAGATCGGGGCCGACATTTTCAGCGCAAATACCATTCAGGATCTGACAATCAATAACTCTGCCGGAGTTACTCTTCAGGGACCGCTTAATGTTACAGGGGTGGTTTCTGTACAGAACGGAACACTCTCATCAGACGGTTATTTAACCCTTGCCTCAACTGCTGCAGGAACAGCTCTTATAGACGGATCGGGTGCCGGGACAGTGTCAGGCAACGTCA
>CAZFIF010000078.1:0-10624 GCA_964519065.1 uncultured Rikenella sp. | reverse complement strand
TATAACCGGACGCGTCACTGCGAGGAGGAGGCCTTCAGGCATCCTGACAACATCACCGTGATGTCAATCGATAACCTCCCCGGCGAGCTGCCGAGGGATGCCTCCAGCGACTTCGGAAAGCAGCTCATGGGGCATGTGCTCCACGATCTCTTCTCTGACAATGACTCCCCGATGCTGCAGCGTGCCACCATCGCCAGCGGAGGAAAACTGGAGCCGCAATACAGTTATCTCACTGACTGGGTAAGGGGAGGAGGTGGGCAATGATGCGGATTGTCATCTGCGGTCCGGCTCATCCCTACCGCGGCGGCATAGCAGCATACAATGAGAGGCTGGCACAGCAGTTCCTGAAGGAAGGAGATGCTGCCGCCATATATACCTTTAAACTGCAGTATCCGGCATTGCTCTTTCCGGGCAAGACACAGTATGATGTGGGTTATGCCCCGCAGGGGGTCAAAATTACCCGTGCCATCAACTCGGTCAACCCCTTGAACTGGTTCACTATCGGGATGCGCCTGAGACGTACGAGACCAGACCTGATAATACTACGGTACTGGCTTCCGTTCCTGGCGCCCGCGCTTGGTTTCATAGCACGGATAGTGAGAACAAACAGGCAGACCAGGATTGTCACCATCTTTGACAATGTAATACCCCATGAGAAACACTTCGGCGACAGGATGCTGACGAAGTTCTTCGTGAAGAGCATTCACGGTGCCCTGGTGATGACGAAGGCTGTGGAGCGTGACCTGAGACAGTTCAGCCTCAGGATGCCCTGCGTCATATCGCCCCACCCGCTGTTTGACAACTACAGTGAGCCTGTGTCACGTGCCGAGGCCCTGGTGCGGCTGAAGCTCTGTCCGGCAGATAAGTTCATACTCTTCTTTGGCTTTGTCAGGGAGTACAAGGGACTCGACCTGCTGATAGAGGCCATGGCTGACCCTGCCGTCAGGAGCCTCGGAATCAAACTTATCGTTGCAGGTGAATTCTACGAGGATGAAAAGAAGTATTTTGATCTCATTCATAAGCATGATTTAGCCGGCAACATTATCTTTCACTCTCACTTCATCAGCGATGAGGAGGTGCGTTACTACTTTTCCGCCGCCTCGCTTGTTGTTCAGCCATACCGGTCGGCCACCCAGAGCGGCGTTACACAGGTGGCCTATCATTTCAACAAGCCTATGGTTGTGACCAACGTAGGGGGACTGGCCGAGATAGTCCCTGATGGCATCTGCGGCTATGTTGTTGAGCCTGAACCAGAACCTATAGCAGGGGCCATAGCCGATTTCTTCAGTGGCGACGAGGAGAGGTTCAGAGAGGGTATTGCGGAGCAGAAGAAGCTCTATACCTGGGAGAGGATGACAGAAGCACTGCGCACACTCGCCTGGGATACGCAACGTGCGAGGCATTGAGTACAGGGCACCGGGCTCAGGGCCCGGCGTTTATGATTTTATGTTAAGGCGTTCCCCTATGAGGTAACGGTTGCGGTCAGATGAGCGGCGATTGACAAGCTCAGCAAGAAAGCCGGTTAAAAAGAGAAACGATCCTATTATCATCACTGCCAGTGCTATGTAAAAGTAGGGACTGTCGGTCACCAGCGGTGCCCTGAGACCCTGATGTATAAACACCAGCTTGCGGATGCCCAGGTATGCTGCCATGATGAACCCCACCAGGAACATGAGTGAGCCCAGTGTGCCAAAGAGATGCATGGGGCTCTTGCCGAAGCGGGTGATGAAGCTGATGGTCAGCATGTCAAGATATCCCTTGAGAAACCTGTCAAGACCGTATTTTGTTACACCGTATTTCCTTGCGCGGTGCTGCACAACCTTCTCGCCTATGTTCCTGAAGCCAGCCTCCACGGCAAGCATGGGAATATAACGATGCATCTCGCCGTAGACCTCAATGCTCCTGACCACCTCCCCGTCATAGGCCTTCAACCCGCAGTTGAAGTCGTGCAGCCTTATGCCGGAGAACTTCCTGGCAGTGTAGTTGTAAAGCCTCGAGGTGCTCCTTTTGATAAAGGGGTCATACCTCTTCTTCTTCCATCCGGAGACCAGATGATACCCCTCTTCCCTGATCATCCTGACCAGTTCGGGTATCTCATCGGGACTGTCCTGCAGGTCGGCATCCATGGTAATCACCACCTCGCCTGCCGAAGCTTCAAAACCGGTCTGCAGTGCGGCTGCCTTGCCATAGTTGCGGCGGAACCGGATGGCTTTTATCCTCCCAGTACCGGAGGCAAGATGCTGCAGCACCTCCCAGCTGTTGTCACTGCTGCCATCATCAATAATTATAAGCTCATAGTCGATTGATGAGGCGACACACACCCTGTCAACCCATTCTGCCAGTTCAGGCAGGGATTCAGCCTCATTCCAGGCAGGGACTACAACCGAAAGATCCATTACTGCTGTGGTTCTTCTTCAACCTCATCAATGAGAGGATTGCCCTTTTTCATAACGAAGAGTGAAACGATAAGTGAGAGGATCAGTCCCGTGAAGACACCATTGACAACTGACATCAAGGCAGTGAACCACGGTTTCATCATCTTGGCCTGAACCTCCATGGCCTTCTCAATGGCGGACTCCGGGACACCCCTT
The DNA here is from genome assembly GCA_964519065.1 of uncultured Rikenella sp. Classification (GTDB taxonomy): domain Bacteria; phylum Bacteroidota; class Bacteroidia; order Bacteroidales; family VadinHA17; genus SR-FBR-E99. The sequence continues at coordinate 8,033 of CAZFIF010000078.1, read as the reverse complement.
GTAACCATCCTTTCCTCTGCAATAACCAACGATTTGTCTATCAGGCCGGGGTCAATGAAAGCATACAGAACATAAATGAATATTGCGCCTATGATGGCCGCGTAGAGGTTGATAATCACCCCGGCCCCGACTGACCTGCCGTAGGATATGTATCCGTTGTTGTAATGGTCACGGTATGAACGTAGAAGAAAAAAGAGCACAAGAACCGTGATGAGAATCATTGGCCACATCAGCCAGGTTTTGAAGGTGAGGTCAAACATATATGTCAGCACCGAGAGGCCGACACTTATGAGACCCAGAATTATTCCGTAGTTCAGGGTCTCTTTCCAGATAGATCTTTTTTCTTCCATCTTACCGTTTTTTTGATTTTGAAAACAAACTTACATAAAAACACCCGATTTTGTAAAGGTAATTTATTATCAAGTTCGCCGACAGCAATTTTTCAGGGGATGAAATCGTTCCGGACAGATCTCTTCATCCGGGAAAACTATTACTTATTATTTGGCAGGGGCGCCAGAATATCGTATTTTTGTGCGGGGTAAGTCTCATACGACCAGCTCCCTTTGAACTCCCCCAGGGTCGGAAGGCAGCAAGGGTAGAAGGTTGTAGCGGTGCGATATGAGTAGCTTACCCTCTTTTTTTAACCCCTGCTGAATATTAGTTTATATATTTGCCTTCTGTTTTACAGAGAGATGCTTCTTAAGATATATCCCGAGAATCCCAACCCGGACCACATACGCAAGGTAATATGGGTGCTTGAGCAGGGAGGTGTGGTCATCTACCCCACTGACACCATCTATGCTATGGGTTGCGATATCAGGGCAGGGAAAGCCATTGAGAAGATAGCCCGCTTCAAGGGACTCAATCCCGGCAACCCGGACATGTCAATGATCTTTGCCTCAATGAGTCAGCTCTCCGAGTATACTGTCATTCACGACAATAACCTCTTCAGGCTGCTGAAGCGCAACCTGCCGGGGCCGTTCACCTTTATCGTCAAGGCCAACAACCAGATCCCTGCCATGTTCCGGCACCGGAAGAAGACGCTGGGGATACGTATCCCGGATAACAATATCACCCTGGAGATAGTGCGCGAACTGGGACGTCCCCTGATGACCACCTCCATTCATGAGGATGATGAGATCATCGAATATATCACTGACCCGGAGCTCATTCACGAGAAGTATTATGACTTTGCCGACCTGGTTATTGACGCTGGCTTCGGAGACAATGAACCCTCAACCGTTGTTGACTGCACCGGCCCCGAGCCAATCATACTGAGGCAGGGGAAGGGGATGCTGGAGCTGTGAGTCTCCAGTCTTCAGTCGGCCACCTTCGCCACGGCTTCGGCGGCTGGAAGCAGTGGGCCATAGTGGATTTTCGATTTCAGATTTTCGATTTTCGATTTCTGCAATTATTCGCAAATCGCACATCGCAAATCGCAATTCGAGAATCGAAAATCGCAAATCCCCTGGTTTTATTTCCTGTCGCCGGTGAAATATTTATTCAGCTTGTCGAAGGCTGATGGCAGCGCGAAGACCACCACCTTGTCACCTGCCTCTATCAGCGTGTCGCCGGTGGCTATGTAAGCCTTGTACTTGCGTATGCCTCCCCCGACAATGGCGTCCCTGGGAAAATCGATGAGCTTCAGCGGCCCGGAGGTTATGAGGGCGCCCTCAGGGACATTGTATTCAATGACCTCGGCATCGGTGCCCGTCATCATCTTCACCTGGGTGACGTTGGGGTTCATCGTATGACGGAAGATGCGGCTGGCGGTGGCTATCTTCTTGTTGATGATGGTATCTATGCCCGAGTTCTCCGCAAGGTTGATATACTCCATGTTCTCAACCTCGGCGATCGTCTTCATAACGCCTATCTTCTTGGCAAGCAGGCATGAGAGAATATTCGTCTCCGAGTTTCCTGTGACAGCCACAAAGGCATCCATGTTCTGAAGCCCCTCCTCGGCCAGCAGGTCACCGTCGCGGCCATCGCCGTTGATAACCAGCGTGTCTTCAAGATCCTCGGCCAGGCTACGGCATCTCTCCAGGTTATAATCTATCAGCTTAACCTGGCAGTAATCCTGAAGCTTCTGGGCTATATGCCTTCCGATACGGCTCCCTCCCAGAATCATAATGCTCTTGGCCTCCACATTCTTCTTTCCTGAAAACTTCATCATGTCAGCAATGCCTTCACGTGTTGAGATGACGAATGCCAGGTCTCCCTCAAGAAACTCCTCCTTGCCCCTGGGGATGATGGTATGCTCGTGTCTCTTTATTGCCACGGCACGGTACTCTATTGACCCGATGGTATTGGATACCTCCTCCAGGCTTCTGTTGAGGACAGGGGCATTCTTTTCAAGCTTCTGCACATAAAGTGACATCAGCCCTCCGGCAAAGTCCATGAACTCAGTGGTTCCGGTCTCCTTCAGAAGGCTGATCACCTCCTTGGCAGCGATGAGCTCAGGGTATATCATATGATCAACACCCATTGACCTGAAAAACTCCTTGTTGTTACGTTCCAGGTATTCCATGTTGTCAACACGTGCTATCACCTTCTTGGCGCCCAGTTTCTTTGCAAGGATGGCTGCACTGATGTTGGTATCCTCATAGTGAGCCACCGCAATGAAGAGATCGGTGTTTTTCTTGATGGCTTCCTTAAGTATGTTGATGGATGTGGCCGATCCTTCATATGTCAGTACATCAATGGAGGAGTCGATAGGTGTGAGCCTCTCAACTTCGCTATCGATAAGTATGATCTCGTGTTCGCTCTGCGAGAGCATCTTTGCAAGATGGGTGCCCACCTCTCCTGCGCCGGCAATGACTATTCTCATCTCTCTGTCGCTATTGTCGGCACAAAGTTAATCAAAAGAAATATCAACCGGGTTCTATCACCTCAATCTTCAGGCCCCGGATGGCTGCATGCTTCCTCACCTCCTCCGGTATTGTGCCTCCGGGCGGTGTCACCATCAGCAGCCGGCCCTGCTGCCATGCCTTAAGTTCTGTTCCCCTGATATTGTATGTTACCGGACCATCCTTTTTACTTTCACTGTTGATTTTAAGGGTGTTGCAGGTAACAAAGAGCAATGCTGCAATAATGAAGGGTCTCATGGTGATCCTGTATACCCTGAGCAGGGATACGAGGAGGAGTGCGATGGCCACTGTCAGGAGCATCGTCTCCGCGGCAGTGAAGCCTATGTTGCCCACTACAGTCCGGTCTAAGGATCCTATAGCGCCGGTTATTCGCAGCATCAGGCCGGCCAGCCAGTCGAGAAGAAAAGCTGTGAAGGATGACAGGAAGGGGATGGGGCTGGTCACTGTCAGCAACAGTGTCAGCATCAGCACCAGGAATGTTATCGGGACCACCAGGATGTTCGACAGGGGAAAGAGGAGGGGGAAGATATTGAAGAGTCTCACTGTCAGTGCCATGGTCCCTGCCTGTGCCACCAGTGACAGTGCCGTCAACTGCCAGATATACCGTATGACCCTGTTGCCCGGCCTGATGAGTCCGGAGAGGCGGCTGTAGAAGAGTATGATAAAAGCCACGGCAAGGTACGAGAGTTGAAAGCCGGCCTCGAACAAAACTGCCGGTCGTGCCGCCGTCATGATAAAGGCCGATGCCAGCAGGCTGTTCATTGATGAGGCGGGACGGCGGGTGAGGGTGCCGGCCTGGAGGAAGGTAAACATGATTGTCGCACGGAGGACCGACGGTGAGAGCCCCGTGATAAAGGCAAAGACCCACAGCAGGGGCACTGTTATCACTGCTTTCAGCGGCTTCAGCCTGCCCCGCAGGAAGAAGAGCATCCATGAGAGCGCCATGCTGATCATCCCTACATGCAGCCCTGAAACAGCCATGATATGCATTACCCCTGATCTTGCAAAGGCGTCCAGGTGTTCCCTGTCAAGCAACTCTCTGTCGCCCAGGGTGAGAGCGGTGATCACCGCCAGACCCTCATCGCGGAGCCCTGCCCCGGCAAAGAGCGCTATCAGAGCATGTGCCGTCCTCTGCGACCTCTCCCTGACCGTCAGCCGGACAGCCGGCAGGTGGCCGGCAATGTCCCGTGCCCTGAAAAAGCCGGTGTACCTGATGCCGCGGCCCTCCATGTAGCGACTGTAGTTGAACTCGCAAGGGTTGCCGCTGTTTCGTATCATACGCGGGGTCAGATGCAGTTGCAGCTGATCACCGGGCTGCCAGAGTGAGGGGAGGGTGTCGCTAATGAAATAGAGAAGCATGGAACCCCGCGGCGCAGCTGTCACTTCGCTGGCGGCAACAGTGACGATGGTAGCCCTGAATGAATAACTGGCGTTCTTTTTATGAGGATACTCTGACAACCTGACTATGACTGTCTGACGGCTCTCATCAAGGAAAGAGCAGCGCCTGAGGTCGTTAAGACGGAGCAGGTAACCCGCGGAGAAGATGAAAATGGTAAGAAGGGCGCCGAAGAGTGTGTCGGAAGAATACCCTTGTCTGCGGAGCCGCAATGTCATCACCAAAAAGGCAGCCAGTGCGGTGATGCCTGCTGCCACGGCAAAACGAGGCAGCAGCACGGCCACGATCACACCGCCACACAACGGCACAAACAACCTCAGGAACGGTATCTCCCTGATATGCACGGGTCACAGCTTTAGACCCGGTAAAGATAAATCAATAGTGAAAAAAAGTCAACAGCCCACTGTCATCTGCCATTGGGCAGGACAGTGCGGTAGTCAGCCTCGAAGCGGCCTTTGCCTATGTCATTCAGCTTTCCCCGCAGAAGCCTGCGGCGCAGCGGATGCAGCCTGTCGGTGAACAGCACTCCGTCAAGATGGTCATACTCATGAAGCACAACCCTCGCCTTGTAACCATTATAAACCTCGTCGTGAAAATTCCACTCCTGGTCGTAATACTGTATCCTCACCTCTGACTCGCGGTCCACCTCCTCATGTATACCCGGGATGCTGAGACATCCTTCATTCATTGGCGCCCTTTCTCCCTTACGTTCCTTCACCTGCGGGTTGATGAAGGCCTGTTTGAACCCCTTCATCTCAGGGTGGTCATCAGCCAGAGGCTCACCGTCGATGACAAACAACCTTATTGATTTTCCTATCTGGGGCGCTGCCAGTCCGAGACCCTCAGACTGATACATGGTTTCGAACATATCAGCAATGAGAGTGTCAAGGTCCGGAAAGCCACGCTCTATGTCGCCTGCAACCTTGCGGAGCACCGGGTGACCGTACACATATATCGGATAAGTCATTGTTCTCTTCTTTTGTTGTTCTCACTGAGGGTGAGCCACGACTGGAGTATGATTGACGCACTGATGCGGTCAACCAGTGCCTTGTCGCGCCTGCCACTCTTTTTAACTCCTCCGTCGATCATCGCGTTCATGGCTATCTGCGAAGTAAAGCGCTCATCGGCAAGATGAAGCGCCACCGTCGGGAAGACCTTCCTGAACCTGGCAATAAACGGATCAATGTACTTTACACTCTCACTGGGCAAATTGTTCACGGTAACCGGATAACCAATGATAACATCTGTCACATCTTCACTGCTGATGTAATCCTTCAGGAAGGCTTCAAGCTGACCTGACGGGACGGTGGCAAGAGGTGACGCAATGATCCTCATCGGGTCAGTCACCGCCAGTCCGCAGCGTTTTCTTCCGTAGTCAATTGCCAGTGCCCTGCTCAACAGGTTCGTTTTTTATTCTTCGTTAACAGTTGCTCTTTTTGAGGAGCTATTTTTTTGCGGCACAAAGTTACCGGTTTTCGGCGACAAAAAAAAGGAGAGCCGGACTGTCCGGCTCTCCTGATTATGGTTCAGACAGTTTTATTCTGTCTTTTCCTTTGCCTCTTCAGCGACGGTTCCGTACTCCATCTCCGACAGCCGTTTGTAGCTTTCATATCTCCATCTGGAGTTCTCCTCGGCCTGTTTGAACAGTATCTCAGCTTCCTGCGGGAACTCCTTAAGGAGGGATGTATAGCGTACTTCTGACTTGAGGAAATCCTGGAACTTACTCCAGTCAGGCTCCTTACTGTCGAGCTGGAAGGGGTTTTTACCCTCTGCCTCCAGGCGCGGGTCGTTCCTGTAGAGATGCCAGTATCCTGCTGTCACTGCATCCTTCTCCTGTTCCTGCGTTTTGCCCATGCCTTTGCGGAGGCCATGGTTGATACAGGGAGAGTAGGCAATGATGAGTGACGGCCCGGGGAACTCCTCGGCCTCACGTATGGCCTTGAAGTACTGGCTCTGGCTGGCTCCCATGGCTACCTGTGCAACATAGACATAACCGTAGGTCATGGCCATCTGTCCCAGGTCCTTCTTGCGTATCTTCTTGCCCGATGCTGCGAACTTGGCCACGGCACCTGCGGGGGTCGACTTTGATGCCTGGCCGCCGGTGTTCGAGTAGACTTCTGTGTCAAGCACAAGGAGGTTAATATCTTCGCCTGAGGCAAGCACATGGTCAACACCGCCATAGCCGATGTCGTATGCCCATCCGTCGCCGCCGAAGACCCAGTATGACTTCTTGACGAGGTACTGTTTCAGGTCGAGTATCTCCTTGCATACCGGAGCTTTATCCTTCTCACAGGCGGCGATCACCTTCTCGGAGGCGCTCCTGCTGGTTTTGGCATTGCTCTTTTCAGCTATCCATTCATTGAAAGCAGCGACGGTCCCTGGTGCAAGGCCGCCATCGATGTTCTCCTTCATAAGGCGTTCAATGCGTTGCCTTATGCGTGTTGCTCCCAGCATCAGTCCGAAGCCATACTCTGCGTTGTCTTCAAAAAGGGAGTTGGCCCATGCCGGACCGTTGCCGTTCCTGTTGACCGTGTAAGGCATCGAGGGTGCCGAGCCGCCGTATATCGACGAGCATCCCGTAGCATTGGATATTACCATCCGGTCACCGAAGAGCTGCGTGATAGCCTTGATATAGGGTGTCTCGCCGCAACCTGCACATGCTCCGGAGAACTCAAAGAGAGGCTGGGCAAACTGCGAGTTCTTGACGTTGGTGTACTTGTCAACGACGGTATCCTTGTAACCTACCTCTTCATGCATGTAGCTCCAGAGGTCAGCCTGGTGCATCTGTGTTTCAAGCGGCTTCATGATGAGAGCCTTTTCCTTTGACGGGCAGACATCGGCACAGTTGCCGCAGCCGGTACAGTCGAGGACACTCACCTGGATCCTGAACTTATGGGTCTTGGTATTACCGATGCCCTGTTTGGCGGTAACGCCTTCAGGTGCTGCGGCCAGCTCTTCATCCGTAAGGAGGAAGGGACGGATGGCAGCATGAGGACATACGTAGGAGCACTGGTTGCACTGGATGCAGTTATCGATCTGCCATTCAGGTACATTAACAGCTATTCCCCTCTTCTCCCAGGCTGCCGTGCCTGCGGGGAAGGTGCCGTCTTCACGTCCGACGAATGCGCTGACAGGAAGATCGTCACCACGCTGGCCGTTAATAATATCAGCCACCTCACGGATGAATTCTGGTCTCTTCTCATCAACAGCCGGAGGAGCAACCTTTATCGAAGCCCACTCAGCAGGTATCTCAACGCGGGTGACAACACCGCCACGGTCAATGGCTTCATTGTTCATCCTGACAATGTTCTCGCCCTTCTTACCGTAGGCTTTTACAACAGCATGCTTCATCTCGTCGATGGCAAGCTTGTAGGGAATCACCTCCGCCACCTTGAAGAAGGCGCTCTGCATGATGGTGTTGGTACGTGTTCCGAGGCCGATCTCCTCAGCTATCTCCGTGGCATTGATGATGTAGAATTCGATATTTTTTTCTGCCAGGTATCTCTTCATCTGGTCGGGAAGCTTGCTCTTCGTCTCCTCTGCATCCCAGATGGAGTTCAGAAGGAAGATGCCGCCTTTCTTCAGACCTTTGAGCATGTCATACTTGTCAAGATATGCCGGGACATGGCACGCCACGAAATCCGGTGTGTTGACCAGGTATGGCGAACGGATGGGCTTGTCTCCGAACCTGAGGTGGGATACGGTAATACCCCCTGACTTCTTGGAGTCATAGGCGAAATAGGCCTGGCAGTATTTGTCGGTGGTCTCAC
>CAZFIF010000077.1:0-10684 GCA_964519065.1 uncultured Rikenella sp. | reverse complement strand
ACGCCAGAATGTTATACAGCTTAATAAGACAGTCGTCAAAGTGAAGCTGAATCCTGATGAGATCCTCCATGGCCAGCCTCTCCTGCAAGTCAATCACCCTGAAGCATTCCGAGATCTGATCCGATAGTTTGTCACAGGGAAAATCGAGCCAGCAATTCATTGCCGCAGCTATCCTTTTGTGCCTTTCCAGGTACTGTTCCCTGGATTTTTCATGCTGAAGCATTTCACTTAAGAGAGATCGCATCTTCCTGTCTTCAACCCTGTCACATACCGTACTGTACAGTTGGGCCACCTGCCGGTGATAAGACTGTATCTGTCCGATTATTTCACTTTTTTGTCTATACATGATACCCTCATTACTTTTTTAGCGATCACCCGGGAGTAAATAACCTTCATGGCGATCCATAGTGTAAAGATCGGGAACTTAAATCACTAATGATTAGATTAATAGCCCCTTCCAGACAAGGAAGAGATTGAGATATGTCAAATTTTTGTTTGAGGAGATCCTGCTTTGCAGGGAGGGCAGAGAAGCTATTACCGGTCCACCCGGGATGAAGTCCGGCAGCATTACAGGAGAGGGGAGATGCCGGTCATCCTTTCTGACTGATCACCTTAAGCCGCTCGAGATCCCTGATCTCTATCCTTTTACCATTCAGCTCAATGATCTTCTCACTGTTGAATTCTGAGAGGATCCTGACCACACTTTCCATCGCTATGCCTGACAATTCGGCCAGATCCTTCCTGGTGATATAGTTAAAGATGTCAGCACTGCTGAATTTGTCCCTGTTCAGATAGAGAAGAGTGTTTGCGAGCTTGCCGTGCAACTGTCTGAGACCCAGGTTCAGGCATTTAGTGAGCATTATATTGTAGTTTTCACAGTACCAGCTTGATAGTTCGCGCGAGAATTCACAGCACTCTGTTATCAGGTTCTTGATGCTCTGGCGCTCTATCGAACAGACTTTTGTATCCTTGAGTGCAGAGGCTGAGAAATAGAATGTGTCATCACCGAACAGTGAAGTCAGACCAATGAAATCGTGAGAGGTAAGGAGCTTGATAATAATATTTCTTTCCGGACCTTCGATATAAACCTTGACCAGGCCGTCAATCATATACAGTATCTCGGTGACCCGCGTGCCTTCCTTGATTATGGTTTCACCCTTCCTGTATGTTATATGGGATTTCCTCAGGTTGAAAAAATCATCCACCCTCTTAATGCGCTTTACAAAACATTGTTCACGTGCAGAGCATTCATTGCAGTCTGTCTTTACAAGATAGCGGTCCATATATAACGGTTGCAGGTTTGTAAGGGTGATTATGGAACCACCTGCGGATTCCGGCCGTTAAATTACAATATTTTCCGGGAAAATGGGAGTCAGATTTATTGACTTCGCCCGGCAGAACCTTGCCCGGTTATTCTATCTCCCCTGCTGGCCGGCAAATGGCGGGCAACAATATTTCCGTTAATATATCGTAATTTTACATGAATACAACAGGCTCATTCTGTACTTGCAGAGCTGCCTGATAAAATCGGATGTTATGAGAAAGAGTATTAAAATAACCCTGCTGGCAGTTGCATCGCTTCTTGTGCTGACAATTGCAGCGGCCATAATTATTCCTTTGGCATTCAGGGATAAGATCAGGGATCGTGTCGAAACAGGGATCAACGGAATGGTCAATGCCAGGGTGTCTTTCTCAGATTATAAACTCACACTTTTCAGTTCATTTCCCAATGTTACCTTTACCCTTGATGAGCTGCAGGTGGCAGGCATAAACGAATTCAGCGAGGACACCCTGGCTGCCGTGGAATCATTCCGGCTGGTCTTCAATCTCATGAGTCTCTTTGGCGACGGTGGCTACGAGATACGGTCCGTCACTGTAGACCGGCCAGTAGTAAACGCCATAGTTCTTGAAAACGGTATGGCCAATTGGGATATAATGAAGGAGACTGCGGAGGAGACCGGGACAGATGCGTCAGAGACCCTGAAATCAACAGAGCCGGCAGAGACAACCCCTCTGAAGGTAGCCCTGAACAGCTTCAGAGTACGTAGCGGACGGATGCATTACACTGACCGTGAGTCAAAAATGGCAGCCTCCGTCGGGGAGCTGGATTTCAACCTGTCAGGAAACATGAGCGGCTCGCGTACAGTGCTCGACATGGATCTCTCCGCCACGGAGGTTGATTTCGAAATGGAGAATCTCTCCTGGCTCACTGATGCCAGGGTGGAGTTCAGTGCGGCAGTTGACGCCCTCATCGATTCCATGAAATTTACACTTAAGGATAACATATTGAAGATCAACGACATGGTTCTTGAGCTTGAGGGTATGGCCGCAATGCCAGGTGATGACATTGAGCTTGACCTGGTCTTCAGTACCCCTGAGACATCTTTCAAATCGTTGCTCTCTCTTATTCCCGCCTTTTACATGAAAGGCTACGAGGATCTCAGAGCATCAGGTAGTGTGGCTCTGGAGGGCACCGCCAGGGGTGTATACAGCTCCGCAGACAGTACTCTGCCTGACATTTCGGTCAGACTGCAGGTAAGTGACGGGGTCATCAGTTATCCCGGCCTGCCGGAGAAGATAACCGCAATCGGCATTATCGGAGAGGTTCTGACTGACGGGAAGAACATGGACAACACGACAGTTGACCTCAGCCGCTTTCACTTTGAGCTGGCAGGCAATCCATTTGACCTTAAACTGGCTCTTGCCACTCCAATCAGCGATCCTGCGGTGAATGCAACTGCAGTGGGAAGGGTAGACCTGGCGAAGCTTCAGCAGGCCATCCCTTTCGACAGCCTGACCCTCACAGGTCTGCTCGATCTCTCACTTGACATTGCCGGACGCATGTCAATGATAGAGAACAAGCAGTATGACAGGTTCCGGGCGGCCGGTCACCTCCGGCTCTCCGACATGGAAGTTGCAATGGCTGACCTGCCTGACATTCAGATCGGAGATGCTGCATTCAACTTTAGTCCGGCCCGCGCCGAGCTCACCGGCATGAATGCCACGATAGGGAAGAAGAGTGATATCACGTTGTCCGGCAGTCTGGAGAACTATATCTCCTACCTCTTTTCTGACGGAACCTTAAAGGGCAACCTGGCCATGAACTCGGAGGTCATAGACCTGAATGAGATTATGAACTACATGCCTTCTGATACGGTCGATACTGATACCGTAGCCATGGAGGTGATAAGGATTCCGGGTAACATTGACTTCAACCTGAATGCAAAAGTAGGCAGGCTCAATTACGGTCTTCTCTCCGCCGGTGACGTCAGGGGAAATATTACGGTCCGCGACGGTGTGGTGAACATCAGGGAGACAGGGATGAATGCTCTCGGAGGCTCCCTGCTGGTAAATGCAGCCTATGACACACGTGACACCCTGAAGCCGTCTGTTGATGCAGAGATGCTCATCCGGGCAGTGGATATCAGGGAGGCCTTCAATACTTTCAATACCGTCCGCGGTTTTATGCCGGCTGCGTCCGGGCTGGGAGGAAACGTATCGGTCAGAATGGATTTCAGCAGCTTGCTCGGCAGCGGTATGATGCCACTGGTAAGCACCATGTCAGGCTCGGGGGAGATAAGCTCAGAGTCGGTACAGATAATTGATTCCAGGACCTTTGACATGATGAAGAGCGCGCTCAGGATGAACCAGGCCTATACTAATGTGATGAAGGACCTGAAGGCAACCTTCATCATAAACGACGGAAGGGTGTTTGTCAAGCCCTTTGATACAAGGCTCGGCAATATCAGGCTCAACATCTCGGGGGACCAGGGACTGGATAAATCTCTCAATTATCTAATCAAAACGGAGATTCCCCGTTCGGAGCTGGGAGGATCGGCCGAGGCGCTGATGGGAGCTCTCTCCTCGCAGGCTGAGGCATTCGGATTGGCACTTACCCCGCCGGAGATCATCAAGGTAAACCTGAACGTCAGCGGCACCATCACTGACCCGGTTATCAGGCCTGTTTTTACAGGCGGGACTGGCAGCAGCACCATTGCAGCGGTGACTGACACAGTGAGGGCAGAGGTCACGGAGAGGATCGCTGAAGCTGCCGGGAAGCAGGCTGAAAAGATACTTGCAGAGGCTGAGGAGAAGGCACAGATGCTCCGTGACGAAGCGGAAAAGTCGGCTGCGGTCATACGTTCAGAAGCTGAGCTCCAGGGCAAAAAGCTGATCAGTGAGGCGGAGTCGAAGGGACCAATCGCCCTGCTGGCTGCCAGAAAGGCTGCGGAAGCTCTCAACAGGGAGGCAGACAAACGTGCCAACCAGCTTGTGGCGGAGGCAGGAAGAAGGTCAGACCAGCTCCTTGACGAGGCCAGGGCCAGGGCTGACGAGCTTCTGAAACAGTGATGCAAAAAAAGAGGGTGACTCTGATGAGACACCCTCCCGTTTATAACTCTTATGACTAGAAGATCTTTTCTTTTATGCGGGCCTTCTTGCCAGTGAGATTTCTGAGGTAGAAGATACGTGCCCTGCGCACCTTGCCATATTTGTTAACTTCGATCTTGTCAATGAAGGGTGAGGCCACCGGGAAGATCCTCTCAACGCCTATATTACCTGACATCTTGCGCACTGTGAAGGTAGCTGTCAGGCCAGCTCCTCCGGATCTCTGAATGACCACTCCGCGGTACTGCTGTACCCTCTCCTTGTTGCCTTCCCTGATCTTATAGTGCACCGTAACAGTGTCTCCTGCCTTGAATTTGGGAAACTCATTGCTGCCGGCATATTCCTTCTCAACTACTTTCATTAAGTCCATTGCGAAAATAAATTTATGATCTCTACTCTTTTAAAACAGGTCGCAAAGGTACAAAATAAATTTTATTATCTGCAAATTAATAATTGTGAACAAAACAGATCAATGACCGCCACCGTCCGGCATCCTGAGCTTATCGCCGGCGTCAAGGACTATCCTCATGTACCAATCCTGGGTATAACCGGGTTGTTTCAGGTCGGGAGCAACGTATTTGTAGCCTTCAGGAATCGCCTTGCGGGTTTTGACATTGCCATCCATATATTTAGTGAAGAGATACTTATAGAGCTCTCTCCACTCTTTCACCGTATTGTTTCCGGCATCTACCGAGTATTTTGTTATCAGCTCAGTTCCTTTTTTTGCGGCTGACCTGGCATTGCTTTTAAACAGTTCTGCAGCCTGTCTGTCTATCTCAGCCGTTTCACTGACATATTTCTTTTCAAGTTCCTTCTGTTTGGCCTGCAGGTCGGGTGTCATCACGCTGGCGCGACTATACACGAAGTTTGTTACTTCGTTGAAGACCCAGAAAGCTGCATCGTCGCTGTATGTCATAATATTGCCGTTACCCACCGCAAATGAGTGAGGGACGGCGGTCATGCCGCAGTACATCGGTGTATAGACGGTATAGTATGTGTCATCAACGCCAAACCAGATGATACCGCCCACGGGGTCTGGCAGCCAGTTTCTCGACTGGGCGACAAACGAGAATCCCGTCTGCTGGGTTGAAGTAGCTCTCTCGTGCAGATAGTTTTTCCCGTCCACGCTCCATGTCATCGGTCTCCATCTGACGGTACTGAGGTATGGTCCCGCCCCGACATCTTTGGTCATATCCATGGGTGTGCCCTGGTAGTAGTCGCGCATAAGTCCCATTACGTCCTCAACGCTGAGCTTCCTGTCAGGCTTGATCCAGAGCGGCATCCGGCGGCTGAGGTCGTGTCCCATGGCATAATCGAGATATTCGCCCATCGAACCGTTGACCCTGTTGAAGGCAGCCCAGACCCTGGCCTCGCAGAAGCGGGCTCCACTGAAATCTACCGGTGCAAATACGTCGCTGAAGCTGAAGTTGGCATCGGTGCCGCTGTACCACCCGGCTTCACGTGCCAGGTCGATCATGTCAGCCGCATAGACGGTCTCAACAGCCGGGTCTGATATCTTGTCGATCTCATCAGCGGTAATAGAGGTGGTTCCGTTTGCCAGCGGGAAGGTGGTTATCCTTGCCTGGTTGGCATGGCCTGAGATGTAACCGTCAGGTATAAGGCGTGCAACAAAGGCCATACCCTTTTTGCCCGGGCCCTTGCCGATAAGCTCCATTATCCAGACCTCATTGGGATCGGAGATCGAGAATGATTCCCCGGAGCTGCAGTAGCCGTATTTCTCGGTTAGCAGAACCATATTGCGGATTGCTTCGCGGGCGTTTTTTGAACGCTGGAGAGACATATAGATAAGGCTTCCGTAATCGATGATGCCGTCAGGATTGTGAAGCTCGCTGCGGCCACCGTATGTTGTCTCGCCTATGGCAACTTGATGCTGGTTGATGTTTCCCACGACAGACCAGGTTTCAGTAGCCTGTTCTATGGTGCCGAGGAATTTGCCCGTATCCCACTCGTATACATCGACCATGGTGCCGGGCTTGTACTTCATTGCCGGCCAGAAGTAGAGCTCTCCGTAGAGAACGTGGGAGTCAGCGGAGTAGGTGATCATGGTAGATCCGTCCTTTGAGGCCCCTTTAGTAATAAGAAAATTGGTGCAGGCCCTGCTATTTTCCGATGTCACCATCAGAAGCATAAGCAGGCTCATCATCATAGTGGTGATCCTTTTCATAATTATAAAATATTAATTTAAACAGTTGATCAATAAATATTTACCATTCCGGGTTATTCGCCGGAGCGAAGTGACAGGCTTCAAAAATAGTATCTTTAATTAAAATACAACACTCCTGAGAATCATAATTACTGACCTGATCCTCTCTTCGTCGGCTGTTTTGATGATGTATTCCGCCTGCAGCCGGGGGTCACCCATATAGATCCCCTTTCTCCGGAATGTCATGAGGCTGTCTCTCTGGCGTCGGCCTGACAGGTGGTATTCCGATGCTCCGGTGGTGTTTGCCAGCAATGCTATATTGTATTCGTCGATTCCACCTCCTGGCATGATCTTGATTCTGCCCTGTGAGGCATCGCGCAGTTTTCTTATCAGCTGGCTTCCCTCTATGGCAGTTTTTGCCTGGCCGGAGGTAAGTATCCTTCCGGCACCTGTCGAGATGATATCCTCCAGTGCTGTCATCGGGTCACGGCACATATCAAAGGCCCTGTGAAAAGTAACGCTCATGGGGGCCGCATAATCAACCAGGAGTGCAGTGCGCTCCACATCCACAGTGCCGTCGCGCATCAGAATGCCTGTCACGATGCCATCTGCCCCCTTCTCTCCGGCTGTGTCTATATCGCGCCGCATGACGCTGAAATCCCTGTCGCTGTAGAGAAAGTCTCCGCCTCTGGGCCTTATCAGAACATGCATCCTGAGAGAGGTGTTGCTACGGACAGCTTCTATAAGCCCGGCGGCGGGAGTGACACCTCCTTCGGCCAGGGCCGAGCAAAGCTCTATTCTGCCTGCTCCGGCAGCTTCGGCAACAATTGCTGACTCAACAGAGTCGACGCATATTTCTACCAGAAAAGACAAATCTTCAGATCAAGGCTTTGAAAGTACATAATATTTAGATAATATTGTCTTACCTAAAAGATTAAAAAAAATGAAACACCCATCTACCATAAAACATAGCAGTAATGGATTTTTTATCATGGGTGTTACATCATTCTTTATGAATTAAAAAAATAATATGATGAAACCTACATTATTGGTACTGGCTGCCGGGATGGGCAGCAGATATGGTGGTAACAAGCAGCTTGACCAGGTTGGTCCCTCCGGCGAAACGATAATTGACTACTCCATTTATGATGCCAAAAGGGCCGGATTCGGCAAGGTAGTCTTCGTGATCCGCCGTGACATTGAGGAGCAGTTCAAGGAGACATTTGTCCGGAGACTAAAGGATGTGATTGAGATAGACTATGTCTTCCAGGAGCTGGGCAATCTACCTGCAGGCTACAGGGTCCCAGAGGGGCGTCAGAAACCCTGGGGGACAAGTCACGCCATCCTGGTTACTGAGCCAAAGATAAAAGAGCCTTTTGGAGTCATCAACGCCGATGACTATTACGGTTATGATGCTTTCAAGGTGCTTCATAAATTCCTGACCGGGGACAAAGACGACTCCAATTTCTGTATTGTAGGGTATCGGCTGGGCAACACCCTTTCGGACCACGGCCATGTCAACCGTGGCATTTGCAAGGTGAGCGACGAAGGTTTTCTGCAGCATATAGTGGAGACCCGGGGTATAGAAAAGAGGCCTGACGGCGTTTTCGCTCCCGATGCGGGTGGAAACATCAGGCAGTACACCGGTGACGAAATAGTGTCCATGAACCTATTCGGTTTCAAGCCCTCGGTATACAAATACCTGAACATGGAGTTCAGTAACTTTCTTGACGAGAGGATCACTGATCCCAAGGCCGAGCTAGACATACCTACATCGCTCGACAAGTTTGTAAAGAAGGGTGAGATAACCATCCAGATACTGAGGAGCGACAGCCACTGGTTCGGTGTCACCTACAGGGAGGATAAACCGTTTGTGGTGGAGAGCATCAGGAAGATGGTGGACGAGGGGCTTTATCCTGAAAAGCTGTTCTGAGAGTGATCTGATACTGGAAAGCGATTCTGCAACGGGGGCCTTTAGTGACCACTGATTGTGTGCCAGGGCTCCTTTTTGAAAAACCCTTTGTAAAACCGGTTCTGTCAGAAGTTCCTCCGGCTGCTTCGACTACCACCTGAATTCACTTTTCAGTACGGTGCTGTTTCCGCAGTTATCTTTAACCGTGAGTTCAAGGGAGTGATTCGCGTTTTGCTTCAGATGGGCATCGGTGGGTCTGTAAATAAGCAGGTTGTTCTTGGCATCATACTCACCGAGGAACCACTGGCCATCGATCAGTGTCTCGTAGCTTTCTATTCCTGAGAACTCATCGGTGACTGTGATGGTGAATAGCCGTTTGCCGGTAAGGTCTGCTCCTCTGCCAAATGACGGCTTTATCACCGGGGGTATTGAGTCTATTGCAACGGCGAAATCACCCAGCCTGTTGACGTCACCGGTCACGTAACCGTAACTGAACCTGCCTCCCGAGTAGGAGGTCTTTCCATGGCTGTCGATCACTGCCAGGCATAGCTTATCCTCCATACCGGGTATCACCGTGTCAGGCCTGACGGAGAGCCTGTATCTGTCGTGTACAGCCACAGTCTCGTTGTGGACGGAGTGAACGGGAGAGAGCAGGTCACGACTGCCGTTTCGCACGTTATAAATTAGAAAAAGCGTATCGTAGAATGCCCTGGCCGGGAAATGTATCCTGATACCGTCAGCGGTGAAGTCGGATGCTCTGCCATAGGGCAATATTTTGCTGCACTCTGCCAGAGCAGGGGGGATGAGAGGCTTCGTCAGGGACCTGACCCTGAAGGCAACCCATGACCTGTTGCCTGAGGCATCCGTCACAATTATCCGGATATCATGCTCCCTGTCGTCGGCGAAGTTCAGGACACCCCTGTTTACATGTCCGTCATACATTGAGAGCCTGTTGCCGGGCTGGATGAACAGTCTGTGGATGTATTCGTTGGCGGAGACTTTGGCGGCGTAATCTATATGGCTGTTGACATATCTTGATTCACTGTATGAGAACCGGTCGGCAGTAAAGTTGTAGATCATCAACCCGTCAGCCATGAGCTCAATTGAGTATATGCCGCACCTGTTGGAGCTGTTGTCAAAAATGTCCCAGCATTTGATGCCCAGGCCTGTCTCTCCTGCGATAACGGGTAGCTCTGAGGAGCTGATACCGTATGATCCGTCAGCCGGCACTGTTCTGAGCGTGAGGCTGGCATACCTGCCATTCACCGATGCGCTGCGGGAGAGAGGGTAGAGTATCACCTTATCGATCACGGGTCTTTTGCTGTCGCTGATGCCGAGGTCAAACCCCAACGGGTTGACAGGCTCCTCTGTCGCTGAGTCACGGAGCTCAAAGTGGAGATGGGGCCCTGAGGATCCCCCTGTATTGCCTGACCAGGCTATCACCTCACCCCGCTCAACACGGAACTGATTGCGCTGTGGAAAGAGTGAGACGGCGAAGCTTTTCATCTCGTACTGTCTCTTCTCAACATACTCCTCGATGTCGGGGCGGAAGCTTCTCAGATGGGCATAGACCGATGAGTAGCCGGAAGAGTGCCTGACATATAGTGCTTTGCCGAAGCCACCGGGACTGACAGCTATCCTGTAGACATAGCCCTCGTCAACGGCCACGACATCCTTTCCTGTCACTCCTCCCGTCCTGTAGTCGATCCCGGAGTGAAAGTGATCATTTCTCAGTTCGGCAAAGCTGGCGGAGAGAGAGGGGGGCTCACGCATGGGGCTGACAAAGAGAGCCCGGTCCGACACCTGTGAACCAACAAGGTTTGCAATTGTTAAAGCAGCAACAAGAAGTAAAATTCTTTTATTCATAGCTCAGTAGAAACGTCTCTCTGCAAAACTATAGTTATGAATTCAACGGGCAAACTTAATACCATCTTTTTTTGAAAAGAGCAAAAGAAACGTTACTTTTGCAATATAGTTGTCAGTTATGGACCCAAAGGGATATGAAGAGTATCTAATACTCAGAAGATCAGTGGAAAGCTTGATTTCGGAGTATGAAAATATGGTTGAGCTGACAGCCACTTTGAAGGATGAACTGTCAGCAGTGAAACAGCAGCTGGCCGAAAAAAATGAAGAAGTAAAGGAGCTTCAAACAAGATATGAAAGAGCGAAGTTCTCGGGAGCGATTCTCGGGAGCGGGGAGGATGCCGCAACGGCGAGGAGGA
>CAZFIF010000076.1:0-10687 GCA_964519065.1 uncultured Rikenella sp. | reverse complement strand
CAGTCAAGTTACTATTCCAGGTTGGGCTTGACAACGAAGGCCCTGTAGTAACGGCTTTCCGGATGTATATCCGCCTTGTGCAACAGTTGTTGAACAATCCTGAGAAAATGTTGTTTTATTTTTGATATCAGTTATACTTGAAACTTCATAAAGAGACAATATCATGGAAACGACAAAATGGACTATAGACCCCTCGCACAGTGAGATTCAGTTTAAGGTAAAGCACATGATGATCACCACCGTAACAGGCAGCTTCAAAGAGTTCTCCTCGGAAGTGGAGACTCAGGGTGATGACTTTTCAACGGCAAAAATTAAGTTTGAGGCATCCACGGCTTCTGTTTTTACCAATGCCGATCAGAGGGATGCTCATCTCAAGAGTGCCGATTTCTTTGATGTTGAGAAGTACCCCGTACTGAAGTTTGAATCGACCTCACAGGAGAATGTGGATGATGAGAGCTTCACACTGAACGGCAATCTTACCATCAGGGATATAACAAAGCCCGTAAAACTGGATGTAGAGTTTGGAGGAATCGGCAAGGATCCATGGGGCAATCTCAAGGCCGGCTTCAGTCTGACAGGCAGGATCAACCGGAAGGAGTGGGGACTGAACTGGAATGCAGCCCTGGAGGCAGGCGGCGTTCTTGTCAGCGACGACGTGCGAATCTTCTGTGAGGTCCAGTACGCAAAGAAGGCCTGAAGCAGACGCACGCCAGATAATATTGGTTTATTCAGGTTTTAGAGATTACACAGTTTCTACACCGGAGGCTATCATAGCCTCCATTTTTTTTCTCATCTCATAATAATTCATGATCTTTTCATTCTTATTTCATTTGTCGAATGGAACTTGCATGAAACGAAATAATCATTCCCTTTTTTGTGTCTCTGCTCGTGTAAGTTTTGTAATTTTATGCTGACGCAACCATAATAATATAAGAATCATCAATCCTATAGTTAAAAAAGCCGAAACAATGAAAGAAAGGAGTTTCCTTTTATGGCCAATCTTAACTGCAGCAATATTTGTTGCCCTGTCAGGCTGCTCAAAACATACGTACCTGCCAGACTCAACCGGCCTGTTGAAGAAGATAAAGCATGATGGTTATGTTGTTGAAGAAATCACGTATAACCAGAACAAACTTGTCGATGAAGTACACAGCACCTCCTTTTATAGGAAATTCCATTATAATCAGAGTCTTAAGCTGATCAAGGAAGAAGTGGCCGTCTCACCTGACATGTTCAGTTCGTCAGTTATACCTGGTTCAACGCATGAATTTGTCGATCCTGACAAGACGGGTATTTCCATGTACCACATATATGAATATGATGACAATGGCAGGCTTTCCGTTCAACTTAACTATATCCCGCAAGTTGGTGACGACGAATTCAGGTCAAAAAGAATGTTTGAATACAACGACAACAACTTGATTTCCAAAATACTTCTTTATAACGGCGATAATGAAGTCACCCAGTTCAGAACCTATCTCTATGATTCCAATAATAATGTGATTGAGGAAGATTATTATACGTATTTGTTCATTACATCCGGTGCAGTACCTAAACACTTGTTTAAGATCACCTTCAGGTATGATTCATTCCACAATCCTTACAAAATATTTGAACAGGGAGGGAATCCTGGCATCAATTCAAATTCAAATAACATAATCAAAACAATAACAGTCCATTACGAGCCTTCTCCGGGAGTTCCGGCCTACTCGGAGACAACAACCTCGTACGAATACAACCTGGAAACCGGATTCCCTGTCAGGGTGATAGATGGAGAAGAGTTCATTTACGAATAGAACCAGCTGCCAGTTAACCGGACAATATAAAAATGTCATCTCCCGAAAGAACGGGACAAGTTATTGCCATTTTCCGCTCTTACATTCCTGCGACCACGATAGCTTTTTACAGGTGTCTGATGATTCTTTAAGGGTATTGAACCATATGCCGGAAGAGAATGTTTAATATTATTAGTTCATTAACCCGGAACCAATCACGGTAAATTACTGGGCCCTGTATACAATACCTTGCTTTCAACAGGGTGAACTATATGTTAAATTAACAAAGATGCCATGTCAAAAGTTGTAAGGAACCAGGAGCTGACACCCCACGAGGCAGAGGAGCTCCTCAGAACATTGAAATCCCGGTTTGATAAAAACATTCACCGCCACAAGGATTATGACTGGGTTGCGATAGAGTTAAGGTTGCAATCCGATTCCGGAAAACTGTGGTCACTCAAAGAAATGGAGAGAACAGGCGGTGAACCGGATGTCGTTGGCTTTGATAAAAAGAGCGATGAGTACATTTTCTTCGATTGTTCCCCTGAGAGTCCGGCCGGTCGCAGAAATGTGTGTTACGATCTTGAGGCGTTGGAGGCAAGGAAATCATTTAAGCCCTCAGATAACGCCGTGGGAATGGCAGAAACCATGGGCATCGAGCTGCTGTCGGAGGAGCAATACCGGGAGCTACAAAGACTTGGTATCTTCGATACGAAAACATCAAGCTGGATCAAAACACCTCCGGACATCAGGAAACTTGGTGGCGCCCTTTTCGCCGACCGCCGCTACGGCCATATCTTCGTCTATCACAACGGAGCCTCCTCTTACTATGCCGCAAGGGGCTTCCGCGGCTCGCTGAAGGTCTGAATCCGGTTACGGGATCAGATACCCCGGGGGGAAGATGCCAGTCTGGCAACCCCTCAATGCACCTTTAAAAGATCAGAGTCAGGGCGACGTATTTGACCATCAGACCCAGAACGGTACATATCACCGAGTCACGTATACGGTGGCGAAGCATGCCTGCGGCAAGAGAGATGACAGGAGAGGAGAGGGGCAATGAATTGAAAACAAAGATCGTAAGGTTCCCGTACTTCTCTATCTTAGCTTCTGCTTTCTCATACCGCTTCCGGCCAATGAAATTATCAATGAACCGGTTGCTTACCAGCAGGCCAATAGTATAGTCGATCGATTGT
Organism: uncultured Rikenella sp.; assembly: GCA_964519065.1. Taxonomy (GTDB): domain Bacteria; phylum Bacteroidota; class Bacteroidia; order Bacteroidales; family VadinHA17; genus SR-FBR-E99. Next base: position 7,719 of record CAZFIF010000076.1, on the reverse strand, counting down.
GCGAAGAATGCCGTCCCTATGGCCACGGCATTGAGTTCCAAAACATTGATGCCACCCTGGAGGTAATAGATGAACGCCACCTCTACCGGCATGAGGAGAAAGAAGAGGTAGCCACAGGCGTTTACAATGGCAAACGAAAGTATCCCCTGTTCCCGTGATCCGTAATATATATCACGGCCCACGGTCAGTGATGCGATCACAATGGCTGCTATCATCAGCAGCACTGCAATAATAATCCGTGTTATTTCCGCCCGGCTCTTTTTTACCATTACCAGCGGCTGTAGGGTTTGACTGATAGAGCTGAGTTATAGTACCTTGGGTCACCGGAGACCTCTTCTCCCAGCCATGGCGGCTTCTCAAAGGCCTCATCCGCCGTGAGCAGCTCTATCTCCGCCATCACCAGCCCGCTGTTCGCCCCGTGAAAAACATCCACCTCGAAGCTATGGCGGCCATAATGGACCAGGTAACGGGTCTTTTCCACCGGAGTGGGTTCGCACAGCTTCAAAAGCTCGCGGGCATCGTCAACAGGTATCTCCTTCTCCCATTCATACCTTGCAATTCCCGAATCATCTGCAAGACCCTTGACCGTAATATAACCCTTTTCCCCACGGACGCGCACCCTTACGGTTCTATCAGGCGAAGAGGAGAGGTACCCCTGAACGATCTCCGTCACTTCTGTGGCCTGATCAATAAAATCGCCACAGACAAGAAACTTTCTCTCAATCTCTGTTGACATATTAGGAAAATAAAGATACACCTTAAGATGAAAAATGAGAGAATCATATTTTTTTTTTACTATTAATCGTTCTTTCTGATTTTTGTGTACTTTAGCATCCGAAAATGATGAGAACATACGCAGCATACAGCTTTTCTTTTTACTTTTTCTATTACCATCCGGAAAAAGGGACTGAGTAGTTGTATATCTGTGTAAGAGAATAAGAAATATGATGAAGGCAGTCCCGCAAGAAGCGGGACTTTTTTTTTACAGTAAAACAGATGAGAACAGAAGAGGAAAAGGTCAGAGTAGCGATACAGGGTGTGCGTGGGTCATTTCATGATATAGCGGCATTTGAGTATTTCTCGGGCAAGGAGATTACCACTGTGCCATGTGACACCTTCGATGATCTGTTCCGAATAGTAATGTCAGGGAAGGCCGGTTACGGCATCGTGGCCTTCGAGAACTCCGTGGCAGGAAGCATTCTTCCCAACTATGAGCTGCTGCGCAAGTCGCAACTAACCGTTACCGGGGAGATCTACCTTCGCATCATACAAAACCTGATAGCCCTTCCCGGACAGCAGTTGTCTGATATTACTGAGATACACTCTCACCCCATGGCCATACAACAGTGCAATGTATTCCTCGATAAGATGAGGAAGGAGGGGGTTAAGGTTGTTGAGACCATTGACACCGCTCTTAGCGCCAGGCTTATCAGTGATAATAGGCTGCGTGGCATTGGCGCTATAGCCAGCAGCAGTGCAGCAGCAATATACAATATGAGCATCATTAAAAAGGAGATCGAGGCTGACAGGGAGAACTTCACCCGATTCCTTATAATCTCGGTAAGAAGGAACGGCTCTCCTTCCATCAGTATGGAAGAGAACGCTGACAAGGCTATGGTATGCTTCTCGCTGCCCCACAAGGTAGGCTCACTTTCGCAAGTGCTGTCGGTTCTTGCCTTCTACCAGGTAAGCCTGACAAAGATCCAATCGCTGCCTATCGTTGGCAAGCCCTGGGAGTACCAGTTTCATATAGACCTGGTCTACAGTGACTATCAGCGCTACAGGATGGCTCTTGAGGCTATCAGGCCACTGACGGAGGGGCTGGAAATAATAGGGGAATTCAGGCAGGGGATAATGCCTTATGCAGCCGGGAAGAACTGAAATAAGATAAAGTGGAGAACCATGAATAAAGCACTTATAAAAGCAGCCACGCGCACAGAACTTGTGAATGAATACTACTTCTCGACGAAGCTGGCTGAGGTAGCCCGTATGAGGCAGCAGGGGATCGATGTTATTAACCTTGGGATCGGCAGTCCTGACATGTCACCGGCAGAGAGTGTCATCAGGGAGCTGGCCGAAAGCGCCTCAGGCAGCCACAACCATGGCTATCAGAGCTACAGGGGTATCCCTCTTTTAAGGAGTGCTTTTGCAGAGTGGTACAGAAAATATTTCAGTGTGGTGCTTGATCCCGGGACGGAGATACTACCGCTGATTGGATCCAAGGAAGGAATAATGCACATCAGCATGGCCTTTCTAGACCCGGGTGATGAGGTTCTGGTGCCTGACCCCGGCTACCCGGCCTATGGCGCCGCCACAAAACTGGCCGGCGGCGCTGTCAGACCATACGACCTGAAGGAAGAGAACGGATGGCTGCCTGACATCAGGGCTATTGAGGCCGCAGGGGTGGATAGGGTAAAGATAATGTGGATCAACTATCCCCATATGCCTTCCGGTGCCAGGGCCACACCGGAGCTCTTTGAACGGCTGGTCACTTTCGCCAGCAGGCACAGCATACTTTTATGCCACGACAATCCCTACAGTTTCATTCTGAACAACGATTACCTTAGCCTCCTCTCGGTACCGGGAGCGCTTGATGTCTCGCTGGAGCTGAATTCTCTCAGCAAATCGCATAACATGGCAGGGTGGAGGATAGGCATGGTTGCCGGCAACAGTAGGTTCATAAATGATATCCTGAAATTTAAAAGCAACATGGACTCCGGCATGTTCCTTCCTATACAGGTCGCAGCCGCCAGGGCTCTGGCGGCGCCTGAAGGTTGGTATGAAGGTCTCAATGAAATCTATCGCCGTCGCCGCACCATTGCCGCAGAGATAATGCATACCCTCTCCTGCAGCTTTGACACGCAGCAGTCGGGGCTCTTTCTCTGGGGAAAAATCCCGCCTCATTATGTGGATGCTGTGGAAATGACTGAGAAACTGCTTCATGAAAACCATCTCTTCATTACTCCGGGGTCTGTTTTCGGTGAAAACGGGAAGAGATACATCAGGATTTCGCTCTGCGCAGATGAGGAGTTGCTCCTCGCGGCGCTGGAACGTGTGAAATCAGGTAAAACCATAACAGATAACCAAACAGTATAAAATAAGATGTCTGCAAATATTTGTATAGTAGGTCTGGGTCTCATAGGAGGCTCCCTGGCACGAAGTCTCAGGCTCAACGGATTTTCCGGTAGGATAACAGGTGTGGAGAGCAATCCGCATCACTGTACCATAGCCATGTACCGTGGCCTGGCAGATGAGTTTTTACCTCTGGACGAGGCTGTTGAGAGATCGGATATCATTATCCTCTGTGCTCCTGTGGATGTCAACTGTCAGCTTCTGCCCCACGTGCTTGATTTGATTCATGATACTCCCAGGGTAGTTACCGATATGGGGTCTACCAAGTCGGACATTGCTGCCGTGGCGGCATCGCACCCGGCACGAGGCAGGTATGTATCGGCCCATCCCATGGCCGGCACCGAGCACTCCGGTCCGGCCGCAGCCATGGACAGGCTCTTTTTCGATAAGGTGGCCATTATCTGCGACCCCTCAAGCAGCGACGCGGATGCGCTGGAGCTGATATCTGCCCTGTTCCAGTCGCTCAACATGCATATCCGCTATATGAAGTCATCGGACCATGACGTGCATGTGGCCTACGTGTCACATATATCGCACATAACCTCCTTCGCCCTTGCGCTCTGCGTCCTTGCCAGGGAGAAGAACAGTGAAAACATCATGGCCCTTGCCGCGGGAGGATTTGAGAGCACAGTCCGGCTCTCCAAGAGCAGCGGTGATACCTGGGCTCCTATCTTCCTGGGTAACTCGGGCCCCATACTTGAGGTTATAGATACTTACATTGAGAAGATGCGTCTCTTCAGGACACATATTGAAAATGGCAACGGTGATGCCCTTAAAGAGCTGATGCGTTCTGCGAACGAGATAGGCCAGATACTGAAATGAAGCCTGAATGAGCAGGAGCCTTTAAAGTGGATTTGAATATTGACTATCAGGCAACTGCAATCGGATAAAAAAGATAAAGTTATTTTGATCAATAAATCAATGACCAGAACATGACCCACGATAACACAACACGTACTAAAAAGAGACTGGACATCACTCCGATAGAGGAGTGGCCCCTGTATAAACAGCGCCCACTGCTTATTGCCGGGCCCTGCAGTGCGGAGAGCGAGGAACAGGTGATGCGCACCGCCGCCGGGCTGGCAGCCACGGGCAGGGTCGACCTCTTCCGTGCCGGCATCTGGAAGCCGCGCACCCGTCCTGACCAGTTTGAAGGCGTGGGAACCGTCGGGCTGAAATGGCTCCGGCAGGTGAGAGAGGCATACGGTCTGCCCGTGTCCGTGGAAGTTGCCACGGAGAAACATGTCTACGAGGCCCTGAAGCACGGTGTCGACGCTGTATGGATAGGAGCTCGCACAAGCGTCAACCCGTTTGCCCTTAACGAGATAGCGTCTGCTCTTAAGGGATCTGACGTGATGGTCTTCATCAAGAATCCCGTCAACCCTGACCTGGAACTCTGGATAGGGGCTGTGGAGCGCATCAGCAAGGCCGGTATCACCCTACTTGCAGCTATCCATCGTGGATTCTCCACGTGGGAGAAATGTGCCTTCCGCAACCAACCCCGGTGGCAGATACCGGTGGAGCTGCGCCAGCGGATACCTGATCTGCCAATGTTCTGCGACCCGAGTCACATGGGCGGCGATAAATCTTTCATCGGTGACCTGTCGCAGAAGGCTATGGACCTGAACTATGACGGTCTGATGATTGAGTCGCACGTCGACCCGGCAAACGCCCTGAGCGACAGGAAACAGCAGGTCACACCTTCGGAGCTGACCGAAATTATCGCCAACCTGGTACTGAGATCACCGACGTCGGACGACCCGGAGTTTCTTGAAACCATTGAGGACCTGAGGAGCCAGATTGATGTATACGATAACCTGCTGCTGGACATCCTGGAGAGCCGGATGCAGGTAGCAGAGACAATAGGAAGGTATAAGAAAGAACATAATATCACCATTCTTCAAAGCACAAGATGGAAGGAGGTGAAGGACAATGCGGTGGACAAGGGAGTAAGAAAGGGGCTGACGCCCGAGTTTATCCAGATCTTCCTGGAGGCGATACACCAGGAATCGATCACACACCAGATGAAAGTGATGAAAGAAGACTAAATTAGCATACCGGTAAACAGAAAAAATCCGCACTATAATTCGATCCATGGAGGTTACCGTTCATCCGTCGCGCATTGCAGGAAGCATTACAGCCCCTCCCAGTAAAAGTTTGACACAGAGGGCTATAGCTGCCGGGGTGCTGGCGCGGGGCACCACCATTATCCATAATCCTTCATTCTGCAATGACTCACTGGCGGCAATCGGGATGGCAAAGGCACTGGGCGCTTCTGTCTCCCTGGATAATAATTCGATTACCATTCTCGGGGGTTCAGGAGCTCATTCTCCTGTTATCCTCCATTGCGGAGAGTCAGGACTGGCACTGAGAATGTTTGCCCCTGTGGCAGCCCTGATTGCAGACCGGGTGACCCTTACCGGCGAAGGATCACTGGCAGGGAGACCCGTGACGATGATAAGCGAGGCTCTGCCGCAGTTTGGGGTGAAGATACAATCCACAGCCGGATTGTTGCCTCTGTCAACTACAGGAAGACTCTCGGCCGGAAAAGCCGTTCTTGACGGTTCCAGAGGCTCTCAGCTGCTGACAGGTTTACTGATGTCGCTGCCTTTGCTTGAATCCGGAAGTGAGATCACTGTTGAGAACCTGAAGAGCAGGCCCTACATAAGCATGACGCTTCAGCTTCTTGCGGAATTTGGCATCACTGTTATTCATGATAACTTCAGGTTTTTTAAGGTGCCTGGCAGCCAGTCATACCGTGCCGGCAAATTCACTGTTGAGGGCGACTGGAGCGGGGCAGCCTTTCTGCTTGTTGCCGGTGCGCTGGCGGGTGAGGTGACGGTAGGGAACCTCGACCTCAACAGTCTGCAGGCCGACAGTGCAATAATTATGGCCATGGAAGATGCAGGCTGCAGGCTTTCAGAAGTGGCTGCCGGGATTAAGGTTGAGAGATCTGACCTTAAGGCTTTTGTCTTTGACGCCACAGATTCACCCGACCTCTTTCCCCCGCTGGCAGCACTGGCCTCGTTCTGCAATGGCACCAGCAGGATCATAGGCGTGAACCGACTTCAACACAAGGAGAGCGACAGGGCAGGCACTATTGCCAACGTGCTTGGCGCTATGAATATTGGAGTTCAGATTACTGGTGATGAGATGTTAATAAGTGGCAGCCGGGCAGGAAGCGCCACGGTATCATCGCACAATGATCACCGTATTGCAATGATGGCGGCGGTGATGGCCCTGGCAGCAGACAGGGAAGTTACGATAACCGGTGCCGGTGCCGTGGCGAAGTCATATCCCGGCTTTTTTGATGACCTGGCCCTCATCGGTGCGAATATATCCCGATAAACTGCTCTTCCGGGACAATTCCCTGTAACCCTTATTTCCAAAAGTCTCTACCGCGAACGTATCTCTCGTTTCATAAAGAGCATATAGGACACGACAAAGCTTACAATAGTACCTGCAGCCAGTCCGGTTACCTGCGGCCATACCATCAGCAGGCTCTGTCCAAGCGGCAACGGACCCGGCAGTGCACCTATCATCTGCTCGATGGTAAGAGGCCCGAGGCTGCGCACTGAGGGCATCAGTAGAGTAGTGGTAGCCTCGCTGAAGAGCTGGTTGGGCATCACCCGCAGCAGTGCCAGCCGGAACTGCTCAAATGCAATCAAGGTCTGAGGAGGAGCCATCTCGGACGGCTCAAGCGACTTTGTTATGAGGTTTATTATCAGCGGGTAGAATACGGAGAAGAAGAGCCATACAGCTATTGCCGAGAGAGCTGCCGTGGCAGGCTGACGGAACAGTACCGAGAAGAGTATCGAGAGGTTGAGCCAGAATGCCACATAGAGAATACTCAACATGATAAAGAACACGATCCTCATAAACTCTCCGGCAGTGGGAGGGATGCCGATAAAGAAGAGTCCGGCCCCCATGACCACCAATCCCAGTGCTGTCAGCATAATGCTGATCACTGCCAGTGCTGCCGTAAACTTGGCATTAATGATATAGTCACGGTGTATCGGCTGTGACAGCATACGTCCCAGGGTGCCCCTGTTATGTTCCGAGTTGATGGCATCAAATCCGAGTGCAATACCCAGCAGCGGCCCCAGGAAGCTGATGAAGACCGTGAATGAGGGCATCGTGCCGTCGGTGATGGTAAACAGTTTCAGGAAGAAGAAGGTACCCTCCGGGTCATTGGGTTTGACAGCCTGGGAGAAGTTTGTCAGGGCAGTGTAGAGTGATCCGAAGGAGGTAAGGCCAATAATGGCGATGAGAATTATAAATTTCCAGCTGCGGATATGGTCTGCCATCTCCTTCTCCACAATCACCCGGAATGGGTGCCTTATCCTCTCCCCGGCACGGGGAGACTTTGATTTTATTGACAAAACAGCATTACTCATGATTCACTCCTCCTTCAAAATAACGGAAATAGATATCATCAAGGCTGTAATCCTTTCCTTCTGAACCGACAGTCCGACCGTTATCGTTGAAAAGCTGTTCTGCCAGGCTCTGCACGTCTCCGACAGCCAGCAGCTTGCCTTTCACGAAGATACCCACCCTGTCACACACCTGCTGAACCTGGTGCAGGTG
>CAZFIF010000075.1:0-10882 GCA_964519065.1 uncultured Rikenella sp. | reverse complement strand
CGGAATGACAGTCGAGACAACTGAAACTCCAGTGAACTGAGTTATAGAACATCCCGGGAATTACCAGGTTTTGCCCCGCCATCAGCTGCTTGCGTGTCATCCCCATCACGGTATCAGTAAGGGTATAAATAAGCTTTCCATGACATACCAGACAATTAGTCTCATTTTCTTCGGCATAGAGGCTAAGTTCTGCTCCCCTTGACACAGGCAGGCTGTCCTGATATTCCGCCCGGGCAATTGCCTGCAGCGAGAAGACATATAATGGTATTGTCAGACAAACAAGATATTTCCTGAAAATCATTTTTTGTCCGTTTTATTCAGAACCTTACGGTGACGTTAAGACCAATCAGGAAGTTACCGTCACTGATACTGTTCTGATTGTAAACGAAATTATACTGCCCCAGGATATCCTTGTAGTTGGCAAGGAATATCTGAAATGCATGGGTAGGTGTGCCGATCTCCCATCCAAGAGCCAGTTGCGGTTTTGAATTGAAATCCTCGTTCTCCTGCTTGTTGAACAGCATATCGTACTCCGCAATGATACTGTGCGAACCGGCTATATTATACCTTGCCCCTGCTGAAATTCCGTAATTGGCATTTTTATAACCGACCTCAACAGCGTTGAGCCATATGAATGTCGGTGCAAGCTGCAGTGATAACTTCTCCCCGAACTGGCGGGCCACCAGTATCTGACTGAAGTATGAAAGACGATGTATCTCCTTCCAGTCGTGTGCCGTCCCAAAAGTATTCTGATTCAGAAGGTTCAACCCCATATTTCCATAAAAAGCCAGTGACACCGGAACCGACCCGGAACTGGTCTGCTGCAACAGGGCGTACTTCACGGCGATATCCTGGGCCTTGTAGTTCTTTGCAGTACCGGCACCGATAACCAGCTTGTCAGTGATGGCGTAATTGAGTCCCAGTCTTATATTGGCCGGAGCCCAGAGGCCAAACAGATCGTCAAGGGCATTGTTTACCGTCCCGAACCTGTGATGTATTTCAAACTCGAGCATCCCCTTGAATGGAGTGGTAACCGTCTGGTTATCTATTAGAATGCTGGTTTCGAAAAGCCTTACCGGGTAATCTTCGCTCTCCTGGCTGAAGAGAGGCAGAAATAGCAGAAGGAGAATAACAGACAATAATATTTTTCTCATGTTTATGTTTATTTAAGTTCTTTAGGTTAGTCCTTCCCGGCTCCCTGGGATGCCCATATTTTTATAACATCTGGCGCCGGCAGCAACAGGGTGTCAACCTGTAACATCTGCGATCCGAAAGCAGTTATTGATGAATGAATTGAGAGAACCCTGCTGGATGCCGGGGTGACTGTATCAACATTTGCCGACAGTTTATCGTATGTCCGGTCTATACTCCATGCGCCGTGACAGCCCTGGCAGAACGAAAAGATGTTTTCCGAGTAGCTGACAACAAGATCCTGCGGTACCTCTGTCTTTGCCCAGGAATACTTCTCACACGAAGAGAGGAGTGCCATGCAGGTCATCAGCACTGCTGGCAGTAAATGCCTTTTAATTCTAATTCTACGCTCCATCATTCTGGTATTGTTATTCCAGTCACAAATATATCGTAATAAGGGGTCGCTTTTTGAGCGACCACGACATATTTGTCTGATATATAGATGTTTCTTGTCAACAGGGCTGTTGACATTTATCACCGGTCGGACTGCTAAATATTTTCCTCCGGCCAGATTGTCCGGGATGAGCAGGAGATGTCTGTCAGTTTACCTTGAAAAATCCAAGCTCTTTCTCTTCAAAGCCTTTGATATATTCTGACCTTGTCCTGTTCTCAGAGACGGCCAGGGAGACAAAGAGTTTTGCCGAGCTGGCATAGTAGGGATCACGCTGCGCGTCATGCAGCAGCAGGTATCCCATGATTATGTTGGCTGCCATCTCCACCAGGCGCCGTGCATGGAAATCTGTCAGCTCACTGTTGCCGGCAGCCACCACCTCCGCAACTCTCTTCTCATAGTCATCTGTCAGGGTGATGAGCATCCTGCGCAGGTGATCCTGCTCAGGCCTCAGTTCGGTTTTTTCGTACTCTCTCATCTGGGCAAGATACCCGCCGGTGGTCACGCCCCTGACAGCCGCCACTACCTGGAGCTGTGAGGTGCCCTCATAGATGGATGTTATACGTGCATCGCGGTAGAGCCGTTCCACGGGGAAGTCCTTGATGAATCCGGCACCGCCATGTATCTGAACTGCATCATAGGCAATGGTGTTGCACCATTCGCTGCTTACGAGCTTGACCATGGGGGTATAGATATCCGCCAGCCTGGTGTTGGCCTTCAGGTCATCACGCTCCTCCTTCTCCAGCTTGCGTTCTTCGCTGATGAACGACCATGCCTTATAGATATCTACAAACCGCGCCGTCTCATACAGCAGTGATCTCATTGCCTCAGTGCGCACCCTCATCAGGGTTAGCATCTCATATACAGGAGGAAACTGGTCTATGGTTTTCCCGAACTGCTTTCTCTCCGAGGCATACTTCCTTGCCTCCTCATATGCCGCCTGTGCTATGCCCACCGACTGTGCCCCGACACCCAGGCGGGCACCGTTCATCAGTGACATGACATACTTTATCAGCCCCATGCGCCTCTCTCCTATCAGTTTTGCCGGTGCATTGCGAAACACCAGTTCACAGGTTGGCGAACCCTTGATGCCCATCTTGTTTTCAATGCGCCTCACCTTCACGGCACCCTCAGCCTTGTCGTACACAAACAGCGACAGTCCGCGTCCGTCAGTGGTACCCTCTTCCGAACGGGCGAGCACCAGTGATATCTCTGCGTCACCGTTGGTGATGAAACGCTTGACACCGTTAAGCAGCCAGGTGCCCCTTGATTCATCATAATGGGCTTTCAGCTGTACCGCCTGCAGGTCAGACCCTGCATCAGGCTCTGTCAGGTCCATGGCTGCCGTCGCCCCCTTGTTGAAGCGGGGCAGGAACTCATCCTTCAGCTCGTCGGTGGCAAACTCGAGGATGGTCTCCCCGCAGTCCTGCAACCCCCATATGTTGGCAAACCCGGCATCAGCCCTCGATACCAGCTCTGCAGCCATGACATAGGGCACCATCGGGAAGTTCAGCCCTTCATAACGGCGCGGAAAGTTCATACCTATCACCCCGGCCTTTGTCAGGGCCTCATGGTTCTCCTGTGTTCCGCGGGCATAACGCACACGCCCGTCAACAACCTCAGGACCTTCATGGTCAACATCTTCGGCATTGGGGGCGATGACATCAGCACAGATGGCACCTATGATCTCCAGCACCCGGTCATAGTTGTCCATGGCATCCTCATAATCGTGAGGCGCCCAGTCGTACTGATCCCTGTCGCGGTAATCCATCTCCTTCAGCCTTACTATCTTGCGCATCACCGGATGGTTGAGGTGGAATCTCAGGTCTCTGTTGTCTGTATAAAAATTTGCCATCGGAATATCCTTTTGTTACTTTCAGAAAAGTCTTTTACCTGGCATTTGCCTTATAATGCTTGATGAGCTTCGGTATGATATCTGCAACATCCCCGTTGATAACGTAGTCGGCCATGCTGTTGATAGGTGCCATCGCATCATTGTTGATGGCAATGATCTTTCCGCTCTGACTCATTCCTGCCGTATGCTGTATCTGTCCCGAAATGCCGCAGGCAATATAGAGCTTCGGTCTGACGGTAACCCCTGTCTGCCCCACCTGCCGCTCATGACTTGCAAATCCGGCATCCACGGCTGCCCGGGAGGCAGCCACCTCGCCTCCAAGCAGGGAGGCGAGCTCGTACAGCATGTTGAAATTCTCCTTCGAGCCCATACCGTAACCGCCGGACACAATTATCTGTGCCGCCTTGATATCAATCCTGCGGGCCTCCATATGCCGCTCAATTATCTCCACGGCGAGGTCCTCGGGCCTGATGAAGTCAGACACGTTTATACGCTTCAGCTCACCGCGGTAGTTCCTGTTCACTATCTCCTTCTTCATCACTCCCTCGCGGACGGTGGCCATCTGCGGACGGTGATCGGGGTTGATGATGGTGGCAATGATGTTTCCGCCAAAGGCGGGTCGTATCTGGTAGAGAAGGTTCTTATATGTGGTGTCTGTCTTTTTTACGTAGTGATCACCTATCTCGAGGCCTGTGCAGTCTGCCGTCAGCCCGCTGTGCAGTGCTGAGGATACCCTCGGGCCCAGGTCGCGGCCGGTGGTTGTGGCTCCCATAAGGGCTATCTGCGGCTGCTCCTGCCTGAAGAGACCGACGATGACCGAGGTAAAGGGCATGGTACGGTAATGCTCCAGCACCGGATCATCGGCCAGATGCACTACGTCTGTGCCATACGGGTAAAGCTCCTTCTCAATTCCCTCAATGCCGCTGCCCAGCACCACTGCCTCGAGATTGCATCCGAGTGTGTTGGCCAGCGACCGGCCTTTGGTCAGCAGTTCAAGACTGACATCGACAGGTTTGCCTTCATCAAGCTCACAAAAGACGAATAGACTGTTCACGTTTTGAATATTTATCTGTTGATCAACCAATTGTATGACTCTCAAGCAACTCCCTGACGAGCGCCTCAATCTCCTTGTCGGATGAGGTTAGCTGTTTTGCCTCTTTCGACTGGAGGATGACATTGTCTATCTCCTTCACCTTGGTGGGTGAGCCCGACAGCCCCAGCTGTTCCGGGTCAGCACCCACTGCCTCAGTCCCCCACTCGTTAATACGCACCAGGGGCCTGCCGGCAGAGATGTAGTCGGCGTTCTCAGCCTGCAGTTCAGTGTCCGTGCGGGCATATTTGTACTTCATCACCAGGCGGGCGTTGCGGTAGCGGCATGCGGGGGCGGTACCGTTAACGGTCACCACCAGCGGCAGAGGGGCGGAAACGGTCTCAACGCCGCGCTCCAGCCTTCTGCGTACCACCAGCCTCTCATTCTCAAAGTGCATCTCCTCGGCATAGGTCACCTGCGGCCATCCCAGCTTCTCCGCTATCTGCGGTCCTACCTGCGCGGTGTCACCGTCAATGGCCTGACGCCCCCCGAGAACCAGGTCAGGCTCCAGCCTGCGGATGGCCAGCGTCAGGGCATACGATGTTGCCAGCGTGTCAGAACCGGCAAAAGCCCTGTCCGTCAGCAACACCCCGTCATCGGCTCCGCGGTAGAGACCCTCGCGGATGATCTCGGCTGCACGGCCCGGCCCCATGGTGAGAACCGTAACGGTAGTTCCTTCATACTGCTCCCTGATACGAAGCGCCTGCTCCAGCGCATTCAGATCCTCAGGGTTGAAGATGGCCGGCAGGACACTCCTGTTGACGGTGCCGTCAGCTTTCATGGCGTCAGGCCCCACATTGCGTGTGTCAGGTACCTGCTTCGCCAGGACAACGATCTTGATTCCTTTCATATCTCGTCTCACTGTTGAAGTGGCAAATATAACAATAAAACCATGCCTGCAATAAACAGGTTACAGTTTTTGACAACACGGTCGAAAGTGATCAGTCGGGTATATGCCTGCCCGACAATGTATTATAGGGTCAACGGTGAACTCATCTCCGGGCATGGTCGAACTTGCACCACCGGTAGTGTCACCTGATGTTGAAGGATATAATTTTCTTTGAACATGATTTTGAAATATTGAATTAACTTCGCCCGCCGGATTATTGTCCGCGGAAGCTTAAAATGAAAGGCAGACCCTACGCAGCCCTGGTGTTGTCAATGATCTTCTGGTCATTCTCGTTCGTCTGGTTCAAGATCGCCAACAGGCATTATGACCCGATAACCATTGTATTTGTAAGGTTATGCATTGCCTCGCTCTTTCTCTCGGGTTACCTCTGGATCACCCATGGGTTTACCGGTGTCAGGAAGGCCGACCGCAAGTACTTCCTGCTGCTAGCTCTCTTCGAGCCTTTCCTCTATTTCCTTGGCGAGAGCTTCGGGCTTACCTATGTCTCCTCAACGGTAGGCTCGGTGATAATATCCACCATCCCGGTCTTTGCCGTCATCTTTGCATGGATAATATACAGGGAGAAGCTCAGGCCCGTCAATTATCTGGGTGTGCTGATCTCATTTGCCGGGGTGATGATTTTCATCACCAGCAGCGGTGGAGGAGTGGCGATGAGTATAAAAGGACTGGCCCTGCTGTTCCTGGCTGTCATCGCCGCGGTAGGATACAATATGGTCCTGCACAGGCTGGTAACACACTATAACCCTGTCAGTATTGTCAATATACAGAATACCATAGGTATCATCATGTTTCTGCCTCTCTTCCTGATATTTGATCTCAGGAAGCTGCTTTCCACAGGCATTGTGGCCGAGAGCTTCGGTTCAATTGTATTGCTGGCCATATTTGCCTCCAGCGGTGCATTCGTACTCTTCGCATATTCAGTCAGGCACCTGGGCATCTCCCGCGCCAACGTCTTCAGCAACCTTATACCCATATTCACTGCCCTCTTTGCGTTTCTCATCATCGGCGACAGGCTGACCCCCAGGAACGGCGTGGGCATGATGATAGTCATCGCAGGATTGTTCCTTTCGCAGGCCGAAAAGAAGAAGAGCTCCGTCGCCGGGGTCGACCTTGCCGGCAGGAGCGCATGAAACACCCTGAATTATCAACCCTGGTACCCCGTTCAACCGGGATTTTTCTTTTGCCTGAATATCGGGGTATAGACCTTGCTCTCTGTTTTCCTCTGTAAAATAGGTTGATTTTATGTATGTTTGTTTTCAATCTGTCAGGAAATGAGGCTAAGGGCTTTTTCGCTCGTTCTGCTTGTCACGCTCCTGCCGCTCAGCGGACAGACCGGGGGTGACAACACCTATGAGTTTCTGAATCTCAGTCACTCGGCCTTTGCCACAGCTACAGGAGGCATCACCGTCTCGCGTGATCGCGATGACCTGAGCCTCCCCTACTGGAATCCGGCCCTGCTCCGTGGTTCCATGGACAATGATATCTCGCTCAGCTTCTCCTCCTGGTTTGCGGGTATAACCTACGGCCATGCTTCCTGGGCCATGGATATGGATAGGCGGGGGACCTTTGCCGCGGGGGTGAGCTTCATCAGCTACGGACGTTTCACCGAGGCCGATATTGCCGGTAACATTACCGGCACCTTCACCGCTGCCGAATATGCTTTTAATGTGGGGTGGTCGTTACAGATAGACTCCTCATTCACCGTTGGTGTTGCCCTCAAGCCGGTATTCTCTCATCTTGAACGCTACTTCTCTGCGGGAGTGTGCACTGACATAGGAGCCACCTGGCACAACGAGAGGCTTTTACTTGACGCCGGCGTAGTGATCAGGAACGCCGGGTTTCAGATCAAAAGTCACACCGGCCGGGGCGGGGAGCCTCTTCCCCTGGAAATTATTGCCGGAGTGACAAAGAGGCTGGCGCATGCCCCCTTCAGCTTCTCGCTTACGCTCAGGCACCTGGAGAAGCCCGATCTCACTCATGATTATGATGTTGAAGATGATATCCCCGCCGGAGGTTTTGGCGAGAACCTGCTCAGGCATGCTATCCTGGGTGTGGAGATACTCCCCGCCGACTCCTTTTGGATAGGCTTCGGGCTGAACTACGGGCGGAGGGCGGATATGCGCCTGGAACAGAGAACTGGAGTGTCAGGCTTTACTGCAGGATTCGGGTTCAGGACCGGGAGTTTTGACCTGGCTTACGGCCGTGAGGCTTTTCACCCTGCAGGGGGCACCAACCACCTGACCGTGACGCTCAGGCCTGAGCTGATCTTTAAAAAGTGATGCCGGTGAACCTGAATGATCCTGTTTCGTTATAACTTTGCTGCCCGAATGAGAAAAAAGAAAAAGATCACCATAACTGTTGACGGCTATTCGTCGTGCGGCAAGAGCACTTTCGCCAAGGCCATAGCCGCTGAGCTGGGTTACCTCTATATTGACTCCGGGGCCATGTACCGTGCCGTGACCCTCTACTGTCTGCGACGGGGACATGTCACCGGTGGCGTGGCAGATGACGCCAGCGTCGTCAGGCTCCTTCCGGAGATAACCATCACCTTCATGCTCAACAGGGAGACAGGCTATAACGAGACCGTGCTTAACGGCGAGAATGTAGAGAGAGAGATACGCGACAGGGCCGTATCTGACAATGTCAGCGCCGTCAGCACCATCCCGGAGGTGAGGACAAAGCTGGTCGAGCTTCAGCGTGAGATCGGGGCTGGCGGCGGTATCGTCATGGACGGTCGCGACATAGGTACCGTGGTCTTCCCCGGGGCCGAGCTGAAGATCTTCATGACCGCCACACCCGAGGTCAGAGCCCGGCGTCGGTACCTTGAGCTGCTGGGTAAAGGGCTGCCGGCAGATTATGCTGCAGTGGAGAAAAACATAAATGATCGTGACCGGATCGACTCCTCACGTGAGGTGAGTCCATTGCGGCAGGCAGAAGATGCAGTTGTGCTTGACAACAGCAACATGACACCGGCAGAACAGATGGTCTGGTTCAAAAAACTCTATAAACAGACACTCAATGGAAGTTGACATAGAACCGGGGTCAGGATTTTGCTTTGGCGTGGAGAACGCCGTAAAAATTGCCGAGGCTGCGCTGGAGGCAGGTGAGGTTGTATACTGCCTCGGCGAGATAGTACACAATGACATTGAAGTTGACCGCCTCAGGAAGCTGGGGCTGGTAACCATCACCTACGATCAGTTTGAACAGCTGCGCGACTGCAAGGTGCTTGTCAGGGCACATGGCGAGCCCCCGTCGACCTATGAGAAGGCCCGGGAGAACAACATCACCATCATAGATGCCACCTGCCCCATAGTGCACTCAATGCAGGAAAAGATAAAGAGGGTGCAGGCAGTATCCAGGGAAGAGAACGGGCAGATTGTCATTTATGGCAAGGAGGGTCATGCCGAAGTGATTGGCCTGCTGGGAGCAGCAGGTGAAAAGGGCATCCTCATCACCGGGAGTCATGACTTAGGCAAGATAGACTTTACAAGACCCGTATGGCTCTTCGCACAGACAACACGCAGCAGGACTGAGTATGAGGTTGTCGCCGAGATCATACGCCTGAAGATGGAGCAGGAACAGGAGAATCATCCGGGGAACATCCTGAAGGTTCACAACACAATCTGCAGGCAGGTTTCTGACCGTGAACCACGTCTCCGGGAGTTTTCCAGGAAACATGATGCGATACTGTTCGTCAGCGGCATGAAAAGCTCTAACGGACGTATGCTTTTTGATGTGTGTAAAAGGGAGAACGAAAACTCATATTTCGTATCCTCGCCGGGGGAGATTGATTCTGAGTGGTTCAGGGATGCAAAAAGCGTGGGGATATGCGGTGCCACGTCAACTCCCAAATGGCTTATCCATGATATAGCCGGAATCGTTAAGAAGATGTGACAATGTTGAAACTCCAAATTGACATTGCACAAAATATTAGTAATTTCGCAGTGAATTAAATCATTGGTTAAATGGGGAAAATAAAGAAGATAGGCGTTCTCACATCGGGTGGTGACGCTCCCGGCATGAATGCAGCCATACGGGCTGTCACCCGCACTGCCATTTACAACGACCTGGAGGTGATAGGCATACGGCACGGTTATATGGGTATGGTGAATGCCAATTTCAAACAACTTTACGCTCATACGGTGTCTGACACCATACAGCGCGGAGGCACCATACTGAAGACTGCGCGCTGTGAGGCCTTCAGAACACCGGAGGGAAGGCAGACGGCCTATGAGAACCTGAGGGCAGCGGAGATCGACGGTGTGGTGGTTATCGGCGGTGACGGCTCATTCAAGGGAGCAAGCCTCTTCAACGAAGAATACAACATACCTTTTGTCGGTGTCCCCGGCACGATTGACAACGATATCTTCGGCACCGACTATACCATCGGTTATGATACAGCCCTAAACACTGTTGTTGAAGCCGTTGACAAGATACGTGATACCGCCAGTTCCATGAGCCGCATGTTCTTCGTTGAGGTTATGGGTGCCGAGGCCGGCCATATTGCCCTTTACAGCGGCATTGCAAGCGGGGCTGAGGCTATCATCATGCCTGAGATAAAGGGCGAGGCACGTAACATCGCCAGGATGATAGAGACCGGCAACAAGAGAAAGAAATCAAGTAACATTATCATTGTAGCCGAGGGCGACGATGAGGGAGGTGCCCTGGCTATCGCCGAGAGACTCAAGCCTGAACTCGAAGGCTATGAGGTGAGAGTAGTCATCCTGGGTCACCTCCAGAGGGGCGGGTCACCCTCAGCCCTCGACCGTGTTAATGCCAGCAGGCTTGGCAATGCTGCCGTGGAGGCGCTGCTCGACGGACAGCAGAGCGTGATGGTAGGACTGCAGAGCGATGAGATAGTACTTATACCGTTCAGAAAAGCGGTAAAGCAGCACAAGGGACTGAAACAGCATCTTGTTGACATAATCGACATACTTAACGTCTGATAAGTGACCGGAAGCACACAGATGCAGCCATCAGAGGTGTACTTTACCGATATGCGAAGTACGCCTTCGCTCAACCTGCTGAAGAAGCTGGAGAGGCTCGTAAAGGCGGCAGGTATTGATGAGATCGACTTTAACCGTAAGATGACCGCCATCAAGATCCATTTCGGCGAGCCGGGCAACCTGGCATACCTCAGGCCCAACTTCGCTGCTGTCATTGTCAGGATGATAAAAGCCAGGGGAGGAAAACCCTTTCTCACCGACTGTAATACCCTGTACCACGGTGAGCGTGCCAACGCTCCCGACCATATCGAGGCGGCATATGTTAATGGCTATAATCCTCTCACTACCGGGTGTCACGTAATTATTGGCGATGGCATCAAGGGCACCGATTATCGTGAGGTAGAGGTCAACCTCGAGTTTACCCGTAGTGCCATGATAGGCACGGCCATAGCTGATGCTGACATTATCATCTCCATGAATCACTTCAAGGGGCATGAGC
>CAZFIF010000074.1:0-10923 GCA_964519065.1 uncultured Rikenella sp. | reverse complement strand
CCATCAACAAAGAGGTTGACGACCGCTACAACCTTGAAAAGTCAACCCGTTTTGCGTGCAGTTATTTCAAAAAGGCATACGAGAGATACGGCAGCTGGACCATGGCAGCTGCATCATATAACAATGGCTTCAGCGGGTTAAGCGAGCAGATAGGGATACAGAAGGAGACAGACTATTATGACCTTTTACTGAATGAGGAGACAGCCAGGTATATCTTCCGCATTGTGGCACTGAAGCTTGTGATTTCCGATCCGGCAAGATACGGTTTCCATGTCACTGAGCCGGATCTCTACCCACCAATACCCTACAGGGAGGTCGCCGTTGACACTGCCGTCACCAGCTTTGAACAGTTTGCAAGATATTTTGGGACCAACTATAAAATCCTCAAGTTTCTCAATCCCTGGTTGCGCAAGCCTTTCCTGACCAACAGCAATGGCAGGGAATACATCATCAGGGTTCCTGAAAAGGAGGCAAGAATCACCATCGGTTCATAAATTGCTCTATGCCGGAGCAGAGGGATGAGATAAAGGTCTTTGGAGCGAGGGTGCATAACCTTCGCAACATAAGTCTTACAATACCGCGCAACAAGCTTGTGGTGGTCACCGGACTCAGTGGCAGCGGGAAATCGTCACTCGCTTTTGACACCATCTATGCCGAAGGTCAGAGACGGTACATGGAGACCCTCTCTGCCTATGCCCGCCAGTTCCTCGGAGGCATGGAGAGGCCTGATGTGGACCGTATTACAGGACTCAGCCCGGTAATATCCATTGAACAGAAGACGACCAATAAGAACCCACGCTCGACGGTCGGCACCATCACCGAGATCTATGACTTCCTGAGGCTGCTCTATGCGCGTGCGGCCGATGCCTGGTCACATGAGTCCGGAGAAAAGATGGTGAAATACTCTGATGATCAGATCATTGATCTGATAGCTTCAGAATACGACCAGAAGAGGGTGTTTATCCTGGCACCGGTGATAAGGGGCAGGAAGGGGCATTATAAGGAGCTCTTCGAACAGCTGCGGAGAAAGGGATTTCTTTATGCCCGCATTGACGGAGAGCTTCAGGAGATAAAGCCCGGTTTGAAGCTCGACAGGTATAAGTCGCATTTCATAGAGCTGGTGATAGATAAGTTCCAGGTCGGTCATGTCACGGGGAAGAGGCTTCGCGATGCAGTGTTTCTGGCTCTTGACCGCGGTGAGGGTGTGATGATGGTTCTTGATGCCGATGATGGCAGTCACCGTTATTTCAGTCGCCATCTTATGTGCCCGGTAACGGGAATATCATATGACGAACCTGCCCCCCACACCTTTTCGTTCAACTCTCCGCAGGGTGCCTGTCCCAAGTGCAACGGGCTGGGGGAGGTCTCCGAGGTTGACATAAAAAGGATGATGCCTGACCCTTCACTGAGTATTCGCAGGGGTGGGATAGAGCCACTGGGCAAATACCGCAACATATGGATCTTCTGGATGATAGAGGCACTGGGTGAGAAGTACGGGTTCACCGTTGACACGCCGGTGGGGGAAATCAGCGAGGAGGCTTTGAACAAGCTCTTCTTTGGATCGGACGAGGTGCTTAAGCTCTCGAACACTCCGCTCGGCCTCACCTCCAATTACTTTATGACCTTTGAAGGTGTTGTCAACTATGTAGGCAACCAGGAGGCGGTCAACGGTCGCAGGGCCAACGGAAAGGGTAAGGAGCAGTATGTGCAGTATCACAGCTGTCCGGAGTGCGGCGGCACGCGACTTAAGAAAGAGGCACTCTGGTTTCGAATAGCAGGTAAGAACATCGGTGAGCTGGCGGCCATGGACCTTGCTGAACTCACTCTCCTCATCGATCGCCTGCCGGAGGCGATGTCAGAACGACAGATGAAGATCGCCTCCGAGATTCTCAAGGAGCTGCGGTCGAGGCTCGGCTTCCTGCTTGATGTTGGACTTGATTATCTCTCGCTGAACCGTGGGGCCCGGACCCTCTCAGGGGGAGAGAGCCAGCGTATCAGGCTCGCGACACAGATAGGGTCAAAGCTGGTCAATGTGCTCTATATCCTTGATGAGCCGAGCATAGGCCTGCACCAGCGCGACAACCGCAGGCTGATAGAGGCTTTGCGAAGACTGCGCGATGAGGGTAACTCTGTCATTGTGGTGGAGCATGACCGCGATATGATCCTCAGCGCTGATCATATAATAGATATCGGCCCCGGTGCCGGAGTCCACGGTGGCACCATTGTCGCCCAGGGATCGCCGGAAGAGATTCTTGCCGCCGAGACCCTCACGGCCGACTACCTCAGCGGGCGCATGGAGATACCTGTTCCGAAGGAGAGGAGAAAAGGCAACGGCAGCTTCCTGACCATCAGCGGCGCCACAGGCAACAACCTGAGGGGAGTCACGCTGACCGTGCCACTCGGTACTTTCACCTGCATCACCGGAGTGTCGGGAAGCGGCAAATCGTCACTCATAAACCATACCCTCCACCCGGCACTGGCCAGGCAGCTCCACGGCGCCGGAAGAGTGCCCCTGCCTTACGGTGACATTACCGGGATGGAGAACATCGACAAGGTGATAGAGGTTGACCAGGCACCTATCGGACGCACCCCGAGATCAAATCCTGCAACCTATACCGGTGTCTTTACCGATATACGCAAGCTCCTGGCCATGACCCCCGACGCCAAAGTCAGAGGCTTTGGCCAGGGACGCTTCTCCTTCAATATCAAGGGTGGCAGATGTGAGGGTTGCGAGGGAGCAGGAGTGAAGACCATCGAGATGAATTTCCTGCCTGACGTCTATGTGATGTGCCCCGATTGCGGGGGGAAGCGCTACAACAGGGAGACCCTGGAGGTCAAATATAAGGGGAGATCCGTTAATGACATCCTGGAGATGACAGTAGATAACGCAGTGGAGTTTTTTAAGGGAATCCCTTCGATATACAATAAGATAAAGACATTGCAGGATGTGGGACTGGGTTACGTCAGGCTGGGACAGCCGTCGACAACCCTGTCGGGGGGCGAGTCACAGAGGGTTAAGCTGGCGACGGAGCTCTCGAGGAAAGATACCGGCAGGACACTCTACATCCTCGACGAACCGACAACAGGACTTCATTTTGACGATGTGAGGGTGCTGCTGGAGGTGCTTGAGCGGCTGGTCGAAAGGGGTAACACCATCATGGTGATTGAGCATAATATGGATGTGATCAAGATGGCCGACTACATTATTGACCTGGGCAAGGAGGGAGGCCGCGGAGGAGGTGAGATAATGTTTTCCGGCACCCCCGAAAAGATCATAAAGACCAGGGATAATTATACGGGCAGGTTTCTTGCACCCCTGCTTAAATAAGAGAAAAGAGTATATTTAACGACTAAACAAAAACCTATGGACGAAGCAAAAGATAAGGATCTGATTAAGGATGCGTTCGAACCGAAGACATGGCATGAGATCCATACCATGGACTCATGGAGGGTCTTTAAGATCATTGCCGAACTGGTTGAAGGATTTGAAAAGCTATCGCGTATCGGCCCCAGCGTGGCTATCTTCGGCTCTGCCCGCACCCATTTCAACAATAAGTACGCCAGGCTTGCCGAGGAGATCGCTTTTCAGCTGGTGAACAAGGGCTATGGGGTCATCACCGGGGGCGGTCCGGGTATCATGGAGGCAGCCAACAAGGGGGCAAAAAAAGGCAACGGTAAGTCGATCGGCATAAACATTGACCTGCCGTTTGAACAGAAGGCCAACCCCTATATTGACCGCGACAAACTGATCACCTTCGACTACTTCTTCGTCCGCAAGGTAATGTTCATGAAGTATGCCCAGGGGTTCATAGTACTACCCGGCGGCTTTGGCACCTTTGATGAGCTCTTTGAAGCTATCACACTGATTCAGACCAAGAAGATAGGCCGTTTTCCGATTGTGCTGGTGGGCGAGAAGTTCTGGTCAGGACTCTTCGACTGGGTTGTTGAAGTGATGCTCAATGAGGAGAAGAACATCTCACCCGAGGATATGAATATTTTCCGTATTGTTGATACGGCTGAGGATGCGGTGGCCTACATAGACCAGTTTTATGCCAGGTACCTGCTCAGCCCGAACTTCTGATTTTTCATCGGGATTTGCCGGGCCGGGACTACTGATTTTTCATTGTGTCTTGCCAGGCGCAGACATATATTTCTTCGGTTTTAGTCACTCCTGAACAGTTGTTTCTCCTGACTTATAATCGGGATGGAGCTTTGATATTGTAGACGGGTTACCTGCTTCTCTCCTTTGTGTGGTGGTCCATCTCACGATCATGGTCGCGCTTTTTCATGCTCTGGCGCTTGTCATACTGCTTTTTACCCCTGGCAAGTGCTATCTCCGCCTTGGCCAGTCCGCGTTCATTGATGAACACCTTTGTGACGATGATCGTCAGGCCTGTCTCATTCACCTTTCTCTCCCACCTGCGGAGCTCCTTCCGCGTCAGCAGAAGCTTCCTTTCACCAAGGGGATCATGGTTGTTGAGGTTGCCCCAGTAATATTCCGAGATATGCATCCCGGTGACGAAGAGCTCCCCATTGCGGAAGGCACAGAAAGAGTCGGTGAGTGTTGCCTTACCAGCGCGTATCGACTTGATCTCGGTTCCTGCCAGCTTGATGCCGGCAATAAGTTTCTCGATGAATTCATAATCGTGAGAGGCCCTCCGGTTTTTGATGACGATATTGCTGGCATCGCTCTTCATGGGAGGTGTCAGGCAAAGATGGAGAAATATGCCGTCTCCGCGAGCTTCGAGAGCAGGAGGTGCAGGAGGAGGAACACAATGACCGTCACGAATACCGCTGCTATGAGAAACGGGATCTTTTTGTGCTCAGGGGGGGTGATCATCACCTCCATGCCTGTCCACAGAAGGTAGAGACCGTAGAGTCCCAGTACGTTAATGAACAGCATTGATTCAAATATACGGCTGATTATCAGCACAAGAAAAACAGGTGACATTGAGTATGCCACAAGCTTGAACGCAACGAGGTAGCTGTTACCCAGGTCAAGAGCTTTCAGTATCTCCTTCACCAGCAGGGCTGATCCGTACACTCCCAGGTAAAGTATGAGGAATGTGTTCAGTGCCATCAGTACCGAGTACATCGGTTTAAGGGTGGTGTTGATGAAGAACATCGAACCGATGAATGCACTTGCTGATACTAGGAGGATCAGTGGCATGAAGAAGCTGCCCCTGACGAACTTCATGGGCCTGTTCTCACGGTGAACCGCATCCCATGCCTTCACGGGGTTGATAATAAAATACTTCGTGCGATGATAAAGAAAGGGGAAATCCATAACCTCTTTTCAGTTTCGACCGGCAAAAATAATCAAAATAGCATTACCGTGAACCCTTATTGGCTATCTTTAATTTCTGATGGACAAGCCGATGCATGATATTGTTGTTATCACCGGGCCTACGGCGACGGGCAAGACGAGGCTGGCGGCACTGGTGGCTGACCGGTTGGGCGGGGAGGTGGTCAGCGCCGACTCCAGGCAGGTCTACAGGGGGATGGACATAGGGACAGGAAAGGACCTTTCAGATTATACTGTTGATGGCCGGGAAGTGCCTGTGCACCTGGTGGATATCGTTGATGCCGGCTACAGGTACAATGTATATGAGTATCAGCGCGATTTCCTGGGGGTTTTTGAGGAGATGACAGTGCGCGGATGTCTGCCGGTGGTATGTGGTGGTTCAGGGATGTATGTAGACAGCATTGTCAGCGGTTACAGGCTGATACAGGTGCCGGTGAACGGGCAGTTGCGGGCGCTGTTGGCCGGGAAGTCGCTGGAGGAGCTGACGGAGATCCTGTCACGGTACAAGAGCCTGCACAACAGTACCGATGTTGACACTGTAAAGAGGGCGGTCAGGGCTATCGAGATAGCAGATTACTATACGCATCACCCTGTTGACGAGACCCCTTTTCCTGTTAAGAGCCCTCTGGTGACGGCTGTTTTCTTTGACCGTGAGACCCGGCGGCAGCGTATCAGCGCGCGCTTACGCAGCAGGTTGGAAGGGGGGATGATAGAGGAGGTGCAGCGGTTGCTGGCCGCGGGGGTGCATCCTGAAGATCTCATCTACTACGGGCTGGAATACAAGTATATAACCCTTTACCTGATGAACAGGCTCACACGTGAGGAGATGGTTCAGAAGCTGGAGGTTGAGATTCACCGTTTCGCGAAGCGCCAGATGACCTGGTTCAGGGGCATGGAGCGCCGCGGCATCATCATCAACTGGATAGATGGCAATATGAGTGACCTGGAGAGAGCCGATTACATAATTGCTAAGTTAAATCACAAATAATCAGATCATAATAAGAGATCTTCTGGTTTTTTCGATAAATTTCGTTGCGAAATATCTCGCAATCATTCAGCCCCATATAATTACAGCTCAGACTATTATTAGTAAGCCGAACATAACCCATACTTATCTTTCAGTATAGCAAAAGATATCTTTTAGTATACTGAAAGAAAAACCGGCGTGATGCTATACCTGATGTTGTTTTGTCTATCGATAAAAATACTTTTATGTGTCAGGTTAACAGAACAATAGACAGGATGACAGCAAGACGGAGCGAAGCGACAGACCGCAAGACCCTTGACCTTCAGACATCAGACCTTAATGCCCATCTTCTTCATCAGCAGCGAGGCGTTGAAGCTTGAGCAGATGCCCGCGGTGAGCCGGTAGTCAAAGAAGAGCTCATCGCCGTTTACCTTCACATCAAAGTGGTAGTTTTCAATGGCGTCGGGAAGCTCCTGCTCCATCCCTGCGAGGCGCAGGTCATGTGTTGCCACCATGGCCACGGCACCGTAACCTGTCAGCTGTTTTATCAGTGCCACGGAACCGGTATACCTGTCGTCGGAGTTGGTGCCCCGGAGTATCTCATCAAGCAGCAGAAATACCTTCGGCTCCGATTCAGCCCCGGAGATGATTTCCCTCAGTCGCCGCAGCTCAGCATAGAAAGAGGAGATATTCTCCTCGAGCGAGTCCGATATGCGCATGCTGGAATGGAGCCTTACATGGGAGAGTGTGAAAGCTGAGGCGCAGACCGGCGCCCCGGCAAAGGCCAGCACGGCATTCACCCCGCAGGTGCGGAGGAAGGTGCTCTTGCCCGACATGTTCGATCCTGTTACAATGATGGCTTTTCCGGCTCCCCTGGCAGCAAAATCGCTGCATATCCGCCTGCCGGCAGGGATGAGCGGATGGCCCATATCCTCAGCCCTGAAAACAAAATAGTCTTCAGTTACCTGCGGGTAAACCCATGCGGGATTGTTGAAAGCCATGTTTGCCAGGGAGGCCAGCACCTCGAACTCCGCCATCGAGGCAAACCAGCCAGGTATCCGTGATGCATGTTTGCGCTTCCATCTCTCCAGGGCGAGGCAGAAGTGTATATCGGTAAAAAACAGCAGGTTGAGAGGTGCTGACATGAGCATGTTCAGCCTCCAGTCGAGCCTGCCGACAAGCTTTGAAAGCTGCCTGATATGGTCCGATGCCGGGATATCACCCCTGAAGGTTGACTGCACCGTTTGCAGCATGGGAGATGTAAAGTCGCGGCTCTCAATCATTTTGATAATTTCGGAGTATGCCTTCAGAAGGTCAGACGACCGGCTAACCTGCCCCTGCAGCTTTGAGATCTTCCTGTACCGTGTGAAATAGAAGACGAAGTTCACTATGAACACAGGGGTGAGTATCCCTACAGGCAATCCTGCTATTACTGCTATGACCGCTGCGAGCGCCAGGAGGCTGAGGCATCCGGTGACTATTTTTTCGCGGGTAGTTTTCCGGAAGAGATCATCACTTTCGAGCCATTGCATCAGCGGAGCAGGGTCACTGCCGGCCCCGGCAGTCAGGTATCCGAGGGTCATCAGCTCCTGACGCCAGTCAGTCAGTGGCTGCAGTTCTGCAACGGCCTCCTGGCGTAAAAAGATCTCTTCTTGTGTTGCTGCTTGTTTCAGGTATTCTGCCAGTCGGTCAGAGGCTGGCCCGCTGGTTGTGCGGCATATATACTGGAAGAGTGATGCCTTCCCGAAGATATCAAGGTCATATGAATAAGGGTGGTCTCTTTCAGAGTATTCTTCACCTGTCTTGTAGCCGGAGAACTCTCCCTCGAGGCACCGAAGCTCCATCCTGTTGATCTCCGCCAGACGGAGGTATCTCTTCCTGCTTTTCTCCGTCGTTTCGTATTTTATCACCAGCCAGGCTAAGGTTATGAGAGCCACTGTCAGGGCGGAGACGGCGGCAATGAAAGAGAACGACAGCAGTACAGCGAACAGCACCAGTCCTCCGGCAAACGCGACCAGCCGGGCTACCGACAGCCGGTCAGACAGTTTCCGGAGCGCGTCGGCAGAGGCGCTGAACTCCGCCTCCCTTGATTGATATACTTCGTGTGGTGACATCCTTGTCAAATCTAAGGTTTAAAGCTAATCAAACTATGCTGAAATTGAAAAGCAGCCTGGATTTGCATCTCCCCTCCGCATATTTCGACAAGTTCTATTGGCTTCAGGTGCAAAAACAGACCTGTTTTGCAGGTTTCATCTACAAAATTCGACTCCATTTTTCCACCGCTTTAACTACCTTTACCCCCAACAAAACTAAAATATACCGGACCGCAAGTTGAGGAGTGCAACGACGAACCGAACCGCCGGCTGGCGGTGAGCTCGGCGAAGCCAAATCCCGACCTCGGAGTGCATCGGGAACTGCACGACTGCATGGCCGCACGACCTTAGACCTTCAGACCTATGTTCAACATCGACACCATCCTCTTCGAACTCCTAGGCTACCGTATGAGCCTGCTTGAGCTCCTGGCCGTGCTCACAGGGCTGGCAGCCGTCTGGTATGCAGCCAGGGCAAACATCATCACATGGATCTTTGCACTCGTCAATGCCGTGCTCTTCTTCATGCTTTACTACCAGGTGAATCTCTATTCGGCTATGGTGCTGCAGCTCTTTTTCTTCTGCAATGCAATCTACGGATGGTTTAACTGGAAAAGGCAAAGCAGCAACGGTGATGAGCCAGTCACATTGCTGAGCCACAAGGGAAGGGTTTTCTGGGTGGTGGGTGTGATTGCTGCAGCGCTGGCCATGGGCACGGTGATGGGGAAAATCCATCTCTGGCTGCCTGACTTTTTTCCCGTCAGTGCCACATTTGTATATACAGATGCCATGATAGCGGTGATGAGCATCGCGGCTTCACTCCTCTGTGCACGACTAAAGCTTGAGAACTGGGTGCTATGGATTCTGGTCAATGTCATGAGCATAGCAATGTACGCCATGCGTGGCATCATGCTCGTTTCAGTGCAGTACGTCATTTTCCTCGCAATGGCGATCTACGGCTTTATACAGTGGAAACGAAAAGTCAAAATATATTAATGAGAAACAGATCAATCAATGAGAAATCAAATACTTGTATTGATGTTTGTGCTGCCTGCACTCCTGTCGTCCTGCAATATGTCTGACAATATGTTCATAGTATCCGGCTATTCGGGCGATGGCGCCCCCGATGTGCTGCTTTGCAGGCTGAATGGCAACAGCAGCATTGAGAAGCTTTCGGAGGTCACCGTCGGTGATAATCCTTCGTTTTTTACCTTCGGCCGGGAAGGCCTGGTCTATTTCGTCAATGAGGTTGACTCCTTTGACCTTAAGTCCGGGGGAGGCATCACTACTATGCGGTATGATAAGAAAAAGAAGAGCCTGGAGAAGATCAGCTCCATTAATCAGGGCGGGGGAGGGCCGTGTCATATCACGCTCTCAAACGACGGCAAATACCTGATCACGGCCAACTACGGAAGCGGGTCCGTATCTGTTGTCAGGCTCAGCAGTGAAGGCATCCCCGAAAAGGTCACAGATGTGATAAAATACGGGGAGAGCTCACATCCGCACATGACCCTCTACAACCCGCGACTTCATACCTATTATATCTCTGACCTCGGCCTCGGCAGGGTTTACCAGCTGAAGCTCGATACAACCATGGGACTTCTGATGAACGCAGATATAGCCTGGTTCACCTGCGAGCCGGGCAGCGGACCCCGGCACATGGCAATTGACAACCCCTCTGCAAACCTGTATGTAATCAATGAGCTCAATTCCACCGTCACGGTTTACAACATCCTGTCCGATACCGTTACTGCCAGACAGACTGTAAGCACCCTGCCTGAGGGTTATACGGAAAAAAGCTATTGTGCAGACATACACCTTTCACGAAATGGGAAGAAGATCTACGGTTCCAACCGGGGTCATAACAGTATTGCGACCTTCAGGGTCGGGGCAGACGGTACTCTCACGGAGCCTTCTCACATCAGCTGCGGCGGCAACTGGCCACGCAACTTTGCGGTTGTAAGGTCCGGCGGATTATTCCTGGTGGCAAACCAGAGATCAAACGAGCTATCTCTGATAACTGCCCGTGCCGGGAATGATAATGAGACTCCAACCCTGCCCTTCAATGCCCCTGCCTGCGTGAGATTCCTCAGATAGGAACTGCAAATTGGCGATGTGTGATTTTCGATTCGGGATTCTGTTCCGCGGATTCTGATGCGGGATTTTTGCTATCCGATCAGCGAGGGGAGATGCACGATTCCTGATTTATGTCCAATTTGCATGTGTGAAGAAACAGGTGCAATCATCGTAAATTAAATAATACCATATTATATTGCGTTATGATCATATGTTCATTATATTTGTATCGAACAAATGATTGAAAAGTGTCACCACGGCCCAAGAGACTCAGGAGAGTAAGCAATCCTCCCATAATATCAGGATTCAAACCATATGGCGGTGTGGTCAGGGACCGTCCGAAAGGTTCGGTATTTCTTCACTTTGAGGAATACGAAGTAATCAGGCTATGTGATTTTGAGAACATGAGTCATCATGATGCCTCGAAGATAATGGATGTTTCAAGGCCAACACTGACCCGTATTTATGCCAAGGCCAGGGCCAAG
>CAZFIF010000073.1:0-10964 GCA_964519065.1 uncultured Rikenella sp. | reverse complement strand
GCTACATTAGCAATCTGGAACCAAAAACAACAGATATGTTCGCCAAAGAAGTTTATAACAATCGCCGCAGAAGGCTGAGGTCCCTCCTCAGTGACGGCATAGCCCTCCTTGTGGGTAATGTAGAGGCTCCCATGAATTATCCTGACAATACATACCACTGGCGTCAGGACAGTGACTTTCTCTATTTTTTCGGAATTGACCTTCCCGGTATTGCGGGGGTTATAGATTTCAATTCCGGTGATGAGATAATATTTGGCAATGATTTCGATGTGGATGACATTGTATGGATGGGCCCTCAGCCCCTTATGGCGGACCTGGCCCAACGTGCCGGTGTCTCTGTTATCAGGCCTTTCGCGAAGCTTGAGGATTATATTCATGATGCCCTGAACAAGGGCAGGGTTATCCATTTCCTTCCCCCTTACCGGGCTGAGACCAAGATGACGCTTGGGGCACTGTTGCGGGAAAATCCGTGTCAGATGCGCACGAAGGCATCTGAGAGTCTGATTAAGGCTGTGGTTTCACTGCGATCGATCAAGGAAGATGTTGAGATTGCAGAGATTGAAAAGGCAGCAGACGTAGCATGTGAGATGCAGACGACGGCAATGCGCATGTGCAAGCCCGGAGTGACGGAGAAGGAGATTTTTGGAACGATTGAAGGGATTGCGTGGGCCGGGGGCAGCGGGCCATCGTTTCCGATAATCCTGAGCATAAACGGTCAGACACTCCACAATCACTATCACGGCAACATTCTGAAGGAGGGCAGGATGATGGTCACCGACTGCGGTGCTGAGTCAGATATGCACTATGCTGCCGATCTCACTCGTACAACGCCTGTCGGGGGGCGTTTTAACCAGCGCCAGAGAGAGATTTATGAGATTGTCCTCAGGGCCAACACTGAGGCAATTAAGAGAGCCGGTCCGGGCATCTCCAACCGCGATCTGCATCTCGGCGCCTGCGCTGTCATAGCGTCGGGGCTTAAGGATCTGGGCCTCATGAAGGGTGATGTTGACGAGGCTGTCGCTGCCGGTGCTCACGCTCTCTTCATGCCTCATGGCCTGGGGCACATGATGGGTCTTGATGTGCATGACATGGAGGGTCTTGGCGAGAACTATGTTGGTTACAATGACGAGGTGAAACGCAGTACACAGTTTGGTCTCAGATCGCTTCGCTTCGCTCTGCCCTACAAGCCGGGTCATGTCTTCACGGTGGAGCCGGGCATCTATTTTATCCCCGAGCTCTTTGCCAAGTGGAAGGCTGACGGCATGCATGCCGGTTTCATCAACTACGACAGGGTGGAGAAGTACCTCGACTTTGGCGGGATAAGGATTGAAGACGATGTTCTGATAACTCCTGACGGTGCAAGGATGCTGGGCAGGACAGCACCCAAGACCGTGGAAGAGATAGAAGCTACCTGCCGGTAGGAGACAATTTCAGGGATAATCCCGGGCGGCGTTGCCAGTGCAATCCTTCGGAGCCGCTACCAGGGTAATGCTCCGGCTTCGCTGCCGTCACATGATCCGGTTGCCGCCGCAGACTTGGTCAGAGTGCCTTGTAGTATTCCCGGTTCAGCCTGGCGATATTGAACAGTTTGATCTGTTTGGGACACTGTGCCTCGCAGGCGCCGGTGTTTGAACAGCTCCCAAATGCCTGCTTGTCCATCTCGGCTATCATGGCTCTGACACGTTCCTTAGCCTCGGGCCTTCCCTGGGGGAGCAGAGCGTACTGCGATATCTTGGCAGAGACAAACAGCATTGCCGATGCGTTCTTGCAGGCTGCCACGCAGGCACCGCAACCGATGCAGACAGCAGAGTCAAAAGCCAGGTCACTTTTCTTCTTGCTGACCATAACCGAATTGGCTTCAGCAGCAGCCCCGGTGGTCACGGAGATAAAACCGCCGGCCACCTGTATCTTGTCAAGGGCACTGCGGTCGACTATCAGGTCTTTCACCACCGGGAAGGGTTTGGCTCTCCACGGCTCGATGACGATGGTCTCCCCGTCCTTGAAATGCCTCATGGATAGCAGGCATGTGGTCAGTCCTTTAACCGGACCATGAGGATAACCGTTTATGTACATGCCGCAGCTGCCGCAGATACCTTCATGGCAGTCGTGGTCAAAGGCAACCGGCTCCCTGCCCTGTTGTACCAGGGTCTGGTTGAGCAGTGCAAGCATCTCAACGAAGGACATCTCAGGTGCCACTCCGTCGAGATCATATGTTTCGAATCCGCCCTTTGCTGCGGCGTTCTTCTGTTTCCATATTTTGAGTTTGAGCTTCATATCTTACCGTGATTTTTTTTACTTGTAACTTCTCTGTTTCAGTTCCACGAATTCAAACTTCAGCTCTTCCCTGTGCAACACCGGAGGCTGATCATTATTGTACTCCCACACTGCCACGTAGGCAAATTCATCATCGTTTCGCAGAGCCTCATGATCTGGCGTCTGGCTCTCCTCCCTGAAGTGGGCTCCGCACGACTCTCTTCTGTTGAGTGCGTCTGTTACCATCAGTTCCCCCAGTTCCAGGAAGTCAGCGACCCTGCCTGCCTTTTCCAGCTCCTGGTTCAGCTCATCAGCGCTGCCCGGGACAGCAAGATCCTTCCAGAACTCTTCCCTCAGCTCCCTGATGAGCCTCAGTGCCTCGGTAAGCCCTGCCTCGGTTCTGGTCATACCGCAATGATCCCACATTATTTTCCCGAGCTTCTTGTGGAAATCGGTAGCCGTCTGTTTTCCCTTTATTGAAAGGAGTCTGTTGATTCTCTCCACAGCCCTCTCCTCGGCTTCCTGGAACTCCGGGGTGTCAGTTTTGATCCTTGGGACCTTTATCTCCGGGGCCAGGTAGTTGCTGATGGTATATGGCAGTATGAAATAACCGTCTCCCGCGCCCTGCATCAGCGAGCTTGCACCCAGGCGGTTGGCACCGTGATCGGAGAAGTTGGCCTCGCCAATGGCAAAGAGGCCTGTGATTGTTGTCATCAGTTCATAGTCAACCCATAAGCCTCCCATGGTATAGTGGCCTGCCGGGTATATTCTCATGGGCTCTTCATATGAGTCTATTCCTGTAATGTCTCTGTACATCTCGAAGAGGTTGCCGTATTTCTCTTCGATCGCCTTCTTGCCCTGTTTTTTGATGGCGTCGCGGAAGTCGAGGTTTACCGCCAGCCCGGTCGGTCCGACACCGTACCCGGCATCGCATCTCTCCTTGGCAGCCCTCGATGCCACATCGCGCGGCACGAGGTTACCGAAGGCCGGATATCTGCGTTCAAGGTAGTAATCACGTTCCTCTTCCGGTATCTCATTTGCGGGCCGCTTATCGCCCTTTGCCTTTGGCACCCAGACCCTGCCGTCGTTACGAAGTGACTCGGACATCAGGGTCAGTTTGCTCTGGAACTCATTCATCTGCGGTACGCTGGAGGGATGAATCTGAACGAAACTCGGGTTGGCAAATGCTGCCCCCCGTTTGTAAGCCTTCCATGCTGCCGATGCATTTGAGTTGACGGCCAGGGTGGAGAGGTAATAGATGGTGCCGTAACCGCCCGTGGCCAGCACAACGGCATGGGCTGAGTGTCTTTCAATCTCTCCTGTTATGAGGTTCCTGACAATAATACCGCGGGCCTTGCCGTCTATAACCACAAGGTCAAGCATCTCACGCCTGGGGAACATGGTGACAGTTCCTGCTTTTATCTGCCTGTTCAGTGATGAGTAGGCTCCGAGCAGCACCTGTTGACCGGTCTGGCCACTGGAATAGAAGGTGCGGGAGACCTGGACACCACCGAATGAGCGTGTTGTGAGTGTGCCACCGTATTCCCTGGCAAAGGGTACACCTATTGCCGTGAAGTGATCAATAATCTGGTTGCTCACCTCGGCGATGCGATAGACATTTGCTTCACGTGCCCTGAAATCGCCCCCCTTGATGACATCATAGAAGAGACGGTAGACACTGTCGCCGTCATTCTTGTAGTTCTTGGCTGCATTTATACCTCCCTGGGCTGCCACCGAATGTGCCCTGCGCGGGGTATCCTGATAGCAGAAGACCTTGACATTGTATCCCAGCTCCCCGAGTGAAGAGGCAGCAGGAGCTCCGGAGATACCGGTACCAACAACAATGATGTCAAGTTTTTTCTTGTTGGCCGGGTTGACCAGTCTGGCTTCTTTCTTGTATTTCGTCCACTTTTCTTCAAGCGGACCGTCAGGAATCTTAGAGTTCAGAGTTATCATGTTGTCTTGTTTCTTCAGGTTATTTAAAAAGCCAGATCACAAGCGGGATAATGGCAAATCCGACCGGCACTGCAATTGCGTAGATGAGGGAGACGGCCCTGATGACCGGCTTCCAGAACTCATTGGACAGGCCCAGCGTCTGAAAAGCCGACTGCAGGGCGTGGTACAGGTGAAATCCCAGCAGAAGGAAGCAGATCCAGTAGAGTATAACATAACCGGGAATTGAGAAGAGCTGCCAGGCGACCGAATAAAAGTTCTCGGGGTCACCCTCCACCAGGCCCAGTTTGATGAAGTAGAAGTTGAAGAAGTGAATCACCAGGAAGGTCAGAACTGATAATCCGGTCCAGATCATGAACCTGGAAAAGGCAGTCGTCTCCGATTTGTTTCTGACTTTATATCCGACGGGTCTTGAGAGCCAGTTCAGTATCTGCAGGATAATCCCGTATGTTACATGTATCAGTATAGTCAGGAAGAGGAGCACTTCTACAACCTTAATGAGCGGAAAGGTTGCCATAAAGTGTGCTGCACTATTGAAAGGCTCCGGGTCGTTTTTGAGCAACATGAGGTTGATGCCCAGATGAACAGGAAGGAACAGCAGCAGGAAAATACCGGCCAGTGCCATCACAAATTTCTTTGAGACGGCTGAGAAGAGAATTTTATTCATCAGTGTGGTACTTTTGATTTCGGGATTATTTGAAGGATCGGTGGAATCTCTTTTCTTCCTCGTAAATTTATAAAGTTTTTATTCTATATCAAATGACCAATGGACAGGAGTATAATATTTCACGGCATCCCGGTCTCGTACTCTGACACCGGGGAAGGAAGACCGATAGTTCTTCTGCACGGTTACCTGGAGAGCGGAGAGGTATGGCAGCCCCTTACAGAATTGCTTTCCCGGGAGTTCCGGGTGATAGCCGCAGACCTTCCGGGACATGGCAGATCAGGCGTTGCCGGCGAGGAGCATACGATGGAGTTTCTTGCCGGGGCAGTACGGGCGGTGATTTCTGATGCGGGAGTGGAGCGGGTGCTTATGGTGGGACACTCCCTGGGGGGGTATGCAGCACTGGCGTTTGCGGAACTCTCGCCCGGGCTTCTCTCCGGCTATGTGCTTTTTCATTCACATCCCCATGCCGATTCGGATGAAGCTATAGAGAAGAGGCAGAGAGAGATAGCTGTCGTTCGCGCCGGCAAGAAGAACATCATGTACCCCGGTAATGTGAGTATGATGTTTTCAGAGAGGAATCTCGGGGCGATGCCTCAAGCTCTTGACAGGATAAAGGATATAGCGTCAAAGAATACAGGGGAGGGCATCATAGCGCTGCTTAAGGGAATGATATCGCGGCCTTCAAGACAGTCAGTCGTTGAGAGCGGCAGGGTGCCGCTGCTGTGGATACTTGGCAGGGAAGACCTCTACTTTACTCCTGATCGAGCTTTGCGCGATGTAAAACTGCCGGATAACGCTGAGGTGGTGATACTGGAGAATTCAGGTCACCTGGCGTTCATTGAAGAGACGGAAAGGTCAGCCCAGCTAATAACCGATTTCGCCCGACGGATAAGCTGGTAGCATGAGTGATCAGTTGATCACCGCTCTGACCTCCGGATCACCCGGGCACAGGGGTGACAAGCCACTAACCGCTGTTGCTGCCTCATAAGTTGGAAACATGAATTTAAGCCAGTGACCTCCTGGTCTGACGGGATAGGCCGGATTCAGGTATGATCAGATGCCCTGGATATACTCAAGGGCTTTGAGGAGTGTTCTGTCAATAGCCTGCCAGATGGGGTAGAAGCCTTTGTTGTCAAGCATATTGCGTGCGATATATGCCTTCAGCTGAACATGGATAATCTCCTTCGATATGGCTATCTGCTGCCTGTTGGGAGGGATGCCGTTCTGCTCTGCAAACCTGATGAACTGTGAAGTCAGGTCCTGGTCAGTAAGCCACCTGTCAAGTGAGGCCAGGTCTTTATATTTCTTCATTGCCTCACGCTTATCTTCCGTGAATTTCAGGGCAAATCTGTAAATGAGACCGGAGTTTCTGATGGCAAGAAAGTAGTCAGAGATACCTGTGGTGTCAATAGGGATGAAGATGTCCGGCATAATTCCCCCGCCGCCATAGACGATACGTCCTCCAGGAGTGGTAAAACGTAGCGAATCATCCATCCTGATCGAGTCTGCCTCTTCAAATTCACCGCGCATAAGCCTGTTTCCAAGATCTTCATAATATTTATCGATTCCCTCGTCATAGGGTTTCTGTATCGATCTTCCGGTAGGTGTATAGTAGCGTGCAATGGTGAGTCTCATGCCCGAGCCATCGCGGAACATAACAGGCTCCTGGACCAGTCCCTTGCCGAATGAGCGTCTCCCGATGATGGTCCCGCGGTCGTTGTCCTGGACGGCACCGGCGAGTATCTCGCTGGCTGAGGCGCTCCACTCATCGATCAGTACCACCAGTTCGCCCTCTTCAAAATCGCCCCGCGAAGTAGCCTTGAAATCCTGGCGTGCTGTGGATTTGCCCATGGTGTAGACGATGAGCTCACCCTCCGGAAGGAACTCATCGGCGATCATGGTGGCGGCATCCATCACTCCCCCGGAGTTGCCCCGCAGGTCGAGGATGAGCTTCTGCATACCCTGTTGCTTCAGCTCACTCACTCCTTTTTTGAACTCTTCGTGTGTTGTCAGGGCGAAATTTGAGATTTTGATGTATCCCACATCGCCGGACATCATGTAAGCTACATCCACGCTGTAGATGGGTATCTTGTCGCGCGTGATGG
The DNA here is from genome assembly GCA_964519065.1 of uncultured Rikenella sp. Taxonomy (GTDB): domain Bacteria; phylum Bacteroidota; class Bacteroidia; order Bacteroidales; family VadinHA17; genus SR-FBR-E99. The sequence continues at coordinate 3,986 of CAZFIF010000073.1, read as the reverse complement.
TGAAGGGCAGCAATGTGTCGGTTCCCTTGCGTTCGATTTTCAGTTCAACCTTTGTGCCGCGAGGACCCTTGAGCATCTTGACGATCTCTTCATCAGGAATGCTTTCACCTGCTATAAGGGAGTCATTGACCCAGATTATTTTGTCTCCCGCAAGTATTCCGGCTTTTTCTGACGGTCCTCCCGAGATGGTGCTGATTATCAATACCGTGTCAGTGAGCATGTTAAATGAGACACCAATGCCATCAAAGTTACCCTGCAGCGGCTCGTTGGCCCTTGCCAGGTCAGTTGCCGGAATATATACCGAATGGGGGTCGAGCTTACGTAACATGACAGGGATGGCCTCTTCAACGAGGGCATTGCGGTTTATCGTATCAACATAATCAGATTCGATTATGTCAAGCACCCTGCTCAGCTTATCGTTCGAGGGAGGGAAATTTGTGTAGAGTCCGTTCTGGGGATGGGGCATGTAAAACCCGATGAGCAGTCCAACGGCAACGGCTGCCGAGATTATCAGCGGGAGATACGCTCTGTTATAATTCATTTTCATCTTTTACGGTGTCAATATAAACAAGCTCAATGCCTGCCCGTTTCAGCAGTTCAATGCCATCGAGGTTGCGGTACTGGTTACTGTAGACAACACGTCTGATGCCCGACTGTATAATAAGCTTGGCACACTCCATGCAGGGTGAGTCAGTGATATACAGGGTGGCATTATCACTTGAGTTGTTTGACCTGGCAACCTTCGTTATGGCGTTGGCTTCAGCATGTAAAACGTAGGGTTTGGTCACATTATTCTCATCCTCGCAAACATTTTCAAAACCTGCCGGAGTACCGTTGTATCCGTCAGAGATTATCATCTTGTCTTTCACGATGAGAGCACCCACTTTTCTCCTCTCGCAGTATGAGTTCTCGGACCATATGGCTGCCATTCGCAGGTAGCGCCTGTCAAACTGGTTCTGCTTCTCCCCGTAGGGGTGAACGGCATCTTTTTTTGTCATACTCACTGAATTCGAGCGACAAACTTAATTGTTTTTGCATCGATTTCAAAAACTGAAAGAGCACTTAAGCGCAAAGCTTAAATGCTCTTGTAATATTTTATACACCATTGAGCTAACCTGTCAGTTGCTGTTTTCCCGTGTAAAACTGTGAGGCCGCCTGCTAATATCAGTTGCTGTTTTTCCAGGTAAAACTGTGAGGCCACCTGCTAATATCAGTTTTAACGGATGTATGACAGATAAAGCAACCGTTTTCTTTTTCCGGTTTACTGCCACCATGTACTTCAGCGTATTCTTCGAGGTCATCTTCACCTCTTGAACTGCTGTGGCATGCGCCGCAACTGCCAAGTGTCTTCGGGGATTTGCTGTAAGGCTGGTACTGCATTGCCTGATAGTTATCAACATCTTTCAGTGAAGGCACCATTGCATGTGGGCTGCCGTGACATGCCGAGCACATCATCTTACCGTGACCGGATGAAGACCTGTAAAGCCTTGATATTGAGCCAACGTCTGTCACTCCCGTATGGCATGATGAGCATGAGGGCTCATCAGCCCAGGGCACACGTCCGGCCTTTGTCGATTCTGCAATCTGGGTCATAGTGCCGTGGCATCTTGTGCAGTTGCCATCGGCGGCAGTATGTTTTGCGCTGCGGTTACATTTTGTGGTATTACCTGGATGACAGTCATAGCACGATGCCCCTTTCTCGGAATGGAAACCGTGGATAGCTTCAGAGAGGTACTTATCCGATGTGCCCCGTCCTTCCTTGCCGAGAGCCAGGCTGCCATGGCATTGTGCACAGAGAACAGGCTTTGACTGCAACAGGGTAGTGCCATTTTCATCGTCATGCCTGACAAGAACATCATTATAGGCATCTGTGCCGTGACATTTGGCACAGTTAATATCATCTGACGTTGGCACGGTCGCTCGTGTGGAGGCAACCGTCTTACCTGATCCGTCCGTAACCCTTATCTCAGCTACCTGCAGTGGATCCCAGACTCCCAGGTCATTTACAGGAGTGGCGGGTATCCCGGTAGCTTCAAAATGATCTGATACGGCAACCATTGATCCACTGAGCTTATTGCCTGTTAACCCCGTGTCATGCTCCAGGGATGTGAGCCCGAACAGGGCGGTAATATTATCCCAGAAACCACCATACTCACGCTTGTTATAGGATGATGTGTTACCTGTGAGGTTATACTCGACTGTAACACCGCTGGTAATAATCTGAGGAGGATTACCTCTTTTTACAACCTGTGCCGTCAGGTTATTGTAAGGAGGCAGAATCACAGCCTTGTCATAGGTGGGGTTAAGACAGTGCATGCCAAGATCATTCCATGCAAAAACAACATACTCATCTGAAAAGACAGCCGGCTTATCATTCTGTTTTGTGCATCCGGAACCGCCAATAATGACAATAACTGCCGTTAGAGCTGGTGCAATGACCCGTAAAGAAATTGCCTTTTTCATCACTTTGCTTTTAAATATATATTTCCCCCTTTAAGTACAGGGTGGTACCTCCCGATATATATGTTCGTTCTCCCTCCAGGGAACACTCGAGATATCCGCCCCGGGAAGATAATTGTCTGGCTTTCAGTGACAGGATACCCAGGCGGTTAGCCCAGAAGGGGGTGAGCGTTGTATGTGCTGAACCGGTTACCGGGTCTTCATCTATCCCTGCCTGCGGAGCGAAGAATCTCGAGACAAAATCAACATCTGACCCGGGAGCAGTCGCAATAACACCCCTGCCGTCGGCTTTCGACAGTCTCCTGAAGTCGGGCTGAAGGCTTATGATATCATTTTCACTTTCGTACAGAAGAAGGTAATCACTTCTACCCAGATAACTTTCCAGTGGCTCTTTACCCATACTGTCGGCAACCAGTTCTGGCATGTCACACCTGTGCGGTGGGTCTGAAGGAAAATCGAGCTCGAGGATATCTCCCCTGGTGCGTACGGTGAGGTTTCCCATCTTCCGGGACCGGAAAACAACCTCCTCCTTTTCCGGGTACAATATTTTCAGCACAACATGTGCCGATGCCAGGGTGGCATGACCGCAGAGGTCAACCTCCGTGGCGGGTGTGAACCACCTGATAAGCCATTCATTGTTATGTGGCACAATGAAAGCCGTCTCTGCAAGGTTGTTTTCCATTGCGATCTTCTGCAACATATCATCCGCCAGCCACCCGTTGAGCAGGCAAACGGCAGCAGGGTTTCCGGTAAACGGACCGCAGGTGAAGGCATCAACCTGATAAATGGATAAAGGGCTCATGACCATCTGAATGAGGTATATAAATTTAATCTATATTATGAGAATAGCAATATGGAATGATAAATAGCATGTACAAACTATTGTATCTTAGTAACCTCATGGGGCCTTTCACAACACATCAAGGTACGATAATAGTCAGACTGACACCTGCCAGGTGCAACATTTGGGTGGTGACGCGCAACAGCCGTACGATAATCATTGATACAGGGATTTCGTTTGACAGGGCAAGGATAGAGCATGCCCTGGAGCGCAGGGCGCTCGTTCCTGAGGCAGTTATTCTTACACACACGCATTTTGACCACGCCGGCAACGCTGCCTGGCTGGCGCGGGAATATGGCGCCGAGGTTGTTGTGCAGGAGGCCGAGAGTGAGTATCTGGCAGCGGGCGACACGCCTATTCCCGAAGGGACTCATGCTGTCACCAGGGGACTGGTAAGCCTGGGGAAGAAGGTCGCCCCGATGTTCAGGTATGAACCGTGTCATGCTGACCACGTTTTCGGAGAGACGTTTGACCTGAACCGGTTCGGGATCAACGGGTACATAATTCACACGCCCGGCCATTCGCCGGGGGGCGCTACGGTGGTCATTGACGACGTTGTGGCGGTCGCCGGTGACTCAATTATCGGCACCACCGCGGATAAGCCTTTCCCACCTTTTGCCGATGATGTAGATCTTCTGTTGAAGAGCTGGAGAAAGATTATTGACACGGGTTGTGAGACCTTCCT
>CAZFIF010000072.1:0-11042 GCA_964519065.1 uncultured Rikenella sp. | reverse complement strand
TGACCTTGATTCTTTTTGCCCCTCCATCGGGGTTCTCTGTAATATCCCATTAAATGTATAAATTGGTTAATGCCGCTGAAAAATCATTAACCAAATATCTGTTCAATGTGGTTATGTTCTCCTTACGAAATGTTATTCAGCGTAAACTAGTGGTTGTAGAAAGAACTCCTCATGATCTGATCCTGAAGGAGATATGCTGACTATACAGATCTAACTTATGCCTAAATCGGTGCAAAGGTACTCATTATTATCCGTACCTGCAACTGGAGGGGAAATAAGATATTGTTTATCAGTACATCCGGCTGCTTTACAACAGTAGTCTCTGTATTAAGTTTTTTCAGAACTTTAAAATATTATTGCCTGTGATTCGTCTATGTCAGTATAAAGAGAGATCTATGAGCCCGCATGATTCAGAAAGGATCAGTACTGTATATGTAAACGAGAAGAAAAAACTTCTCGGCTATATCAGGAAGAGGGTACCCGTAAGCGAAGAGCCCGAGGATATTCTGCAGGATGTCTTCTACCAGCTCACTGTGGGCTTCAGAGACCTCGACCGGATCCGGAATATCACAGCATGGCTGTACAGGGTGACGGATAACCGCATTACCGACCTCTTTCGCAGGAAGAAGCCGGAAAATGTATCCGTAACCCATCCTGCCGGCAGTGATGATGATGAGCCATTGACCCTCGAAGAGATTCTTCCGGCACTGGGAACTGCGCCAGAGGACGAGGAGATCAGAGAGATGATATGGGATGTGATAGAGGAAACTCTTAATGAGCTGCCTGAAGAACAGCGGTATGCATTCATTGCCAATGAGTTTGAGGATATGAGCTTCAGCGAGATGTCGCGTGTAACCGGCGTCGGAGTAAATACCCTGATCTCAAGAAAAAGGTATGCGGTGCTGGCTCTCAGGGAGAAACTCGGAGAATTGTATAAACTGTTAAAAAACCAATAAAATGAAAACACTGAAAGTCTTTAAGTACATAGGTTTCGGAATACTCGGAGCCGGATTCCTTTTCCTGGTAATATGGGGTGTCATGGCCCTGTGGAACTGCCTCATACCGGATATCTTCAACGGACCGGTATTGACCTACTGGCAGGCATTCGGTCTCTTTTTCCTGTCGAAGATACTGCTGACGGGTATCGCCCCGCATTCAAGACAGGACCAGAGATCCAAGAAGGAGTGGCGAAGCAAGTTCAGGGAAAAATTCGGTGCTAATGCCGAAGAGGCTACAGAGTGTTAACCGGAAAATGTTCCGGGCACAGAGAAGAAAGAGCACTGAGCATCGCTAAATCAAGCCTGTCGGGGATATTCCCCGGTAAATAGAAGAGTCTCACTGTGTACAATGTTGTACAGTGAGACTCTTTCTTTTCATGCCCTGGTCTCCCCATTTAGTAAGCTCCCCGGGCGATAATGAAAAACAGTCAGGGTTATCTTCCCCGGGAAGCTATCCCTTCTTCCACTTGATGGTGCATCCGATGGCTCTTGTACCTGCCACGGCAACCTCTTCACCCCTGATCAGGCTGTTGAGGGCCTCCTCTGCATATTTTTTATCCGCTGCCGAGGCGTCATCAGCGTTGTTGTCAATGGCGCCCACATATTCCACTACCAGCTTGCCGTCCTTCCATGCAAGGATATAAATATGCGGTGTGTTGGTGGCGCCGTACGTGCGGGCTACCTCCTGGGTCTCATCAAACAGGTACCCGAAGGCGTAACTTTTTGCTGCGGCCGTCTCCTTCATCTTCTCCCATGAGTCGCCCGGCGACACTGCAGGGTCATTACTGTTGATGGCAATCACAGGGTAACCTTTGGGAGCATACTTTGCATGCAACTCCTGCAGCCTCTGGTCATACTTCTTTACAACCGGACAGGTATTGCACCAGAAGGCAATAATAAATCCGTCAGCATCATTGTACTGCGACATTGATATCATCTTGCCGTCAATGTTTTTCAGGCTGAAATCAGTGGCTATGTCACCGGCACTGTACTGTGTCTGACCGTTGGCAAGTACGGCCATAAGCAGGCCTGCAAGTGAGAGGAACAGCTGTTTTTTCATGACTAATTGTTTTTTCTAATGTTTAATTACTACAAGTATTTTATTATCAGTTCTCTAAGTTTATCTTCCTCCAGTTCTTCCGGGTGGAAGTATCTTGCCTTTTGAGCATTGTTGAAGAAGAGGGTCACGGGGATATTTCCCTGCCAGCTTGCGTCTACCTTTTCTATCCAGCTGTTGTAGTCGATGTTGGTCATGACCCTCACGTCAGCCCTGATTTTATTGGCTTCAAGGAATGGAATGAGCCTGCTCTCAATCTGGCTCGGGAAGTCGAGGCTTATGAGGATGAATCTTACTCCTTGTCCCTGGTACTCTCCTGACAATTTCTCAAAGTATGGCAGCTCGGTGACACAGGGCGGACACCAGGTAGCCCAGAAGTTTACAACATGAAGCTCATCTGCCGGACTAGCAAGAATTTCTTCCAGTTCCGCGATGCCTATCCTGTTTATCTTCTGTGCCGTCAGTGAAGAAATGCCTCCGGTCAGTAAGATTATGATTACAATAAAAGTACGCATACCACAAGGATGGTTTTCACAATAAACATCCTGCGGGATGAGTTGTTCACGATTTCATCCGGCACAAAAAACAGAAACCAGGTGATAAGATAGGTTAACCTGCCATTAAGCTGGCAGGCTGATTAACATCTTAACTCATTTAAAATTCAATAGGCACTGCGGCAGTATCTATAGGGATAGGCGCTTTTTCAGATTCATGGCCTACAAAGATCTTCCAGCCCTCTTCATGTTTCCTGAAACCCACGGTAATCATGTAATCCTCCATCATCAGCTCATCACCGGTCGTCATTGTTATGCCGTTGCTTCCGTGCCATGTATAAATGAAACATTCCGGGCTGACAATTATATACTTCTCGAATTTTGTTTTAAAACTCTGTCCTTTGATGTATGGGAAGTTCTGCTCAGCCAGCTCCATCATCCTATTATAGTCGTAGACCATCCCGGCCGCAATGTAAGTCATGTCGGTATTGTTCTCAAACATGCCGGTCAGTGTTTCAGCGTCGCTGACGGTCATGGCATCGAAGTAGGTTTTTACTGCGGCAGTAGCCTCTTCCTGGACTGCGGCTTTCTGCTCATCAGTCATGGGTTTGTTGGGGGTGCAGGCTACCATCACCAGGAGCATCAGAAACAGGAGTTTTGTTTTCATAAGTGTCAAGTTTTGATTGAGGATCTAATTTACTGAGAAAACAGCATGAAGACAAATATTTTTCAAAAGGGAACTATTGAACTGAGTGGTGTCATAGAGGATTAACCAAAGAGGTAATTGTTTAAGGGTACTCGCCCGGCAAACAGGCCAAGCAAGGTTAAAAAACCTTAATCAAAATGGCTGTGAGCCGTGCCGGGTTAAAAAAAACATAACTTTATCCAAACTTTTTTTGACCCCTATGAAGAAACTGACACTATTTGCGTTTCTGCTGCTGCTTGCCGGCGGCACCGAAGAGGTGTGGTCATGCACCACCTTTATCATGTCAGGCAAACATACCCCTGACGGCAGGCCGCTGCTCTACAAAAACCGCGATACCGGTACCCTCGACAATGCGCTGGTCTTCTTTACTGATGGAAAATACCCCTATATAGGGCTTGTCGATTCCAAAGGCTCATGGAAAGAAGAGGTGTGGGGAGGATTCAACTCCGCAGGCTTCGCCATCATGAACTCGGCAGCCTATAACAACAACGAGGGTGACACCACCAAACTCGCCGACCGCGAGGGGGTGGTGATGAAGATGGCGCTGGCCACCTGCGCCACACTGGCCGACTTCGAGAAGATGCTCACAGACATGCCGAAGCCGCTGGGTGTGGACGCCAACTTCGGGGTCATCGATGCGGAGGGTGGTGCCGCCTATTATGAGACCGGCAACTTCGGTTTTACAAAGATAGATGCCAACGACCCGTCCCTGGCTCCCTACGGACTCATCATTCGTACAAACCACTCCTTCACCGGTACTGTTGGCGAGGGAGGTGGCTATATAAGGTATGCTGCTGCCAGCGACGTCCTCAACATGGCCCTGGCACAGAACAGGCTCGATCCGCAATACCTCCTCAACAGCCTGTCGCGTAACCTGACCCACGGCCTCACCGGCGTGAACCTGAGGGCAGAGATGGCGGCAGACGGCAGGAGCCAGCTGTTCAGGAATTTCGACGACTTTATCCCGCGCACCTCAACAGCCGCTGCAATAATGGTGGTGGGAGCCGCCAGGGGCAATGACCCCTCACAGGCAATGATGTGGACACTGATGGGATTCCCCCTCACAACAGTTGCAGTACCGGTATGGATTACCGCCGACAAAAATCTGCCTCACATACTCAGTATGAAGGAGGATATGCACTCACCGCTCTGCGATGCCGCCATGACGCTCAAGCAGGAGCTCTTCCCCATAAAAAGGGGTTCGGGCGGCAAATATATGAATGTGGCCCTCCTGCTTAACAAAGAGAAGACGGGCTTTCTCCAGAGGCTCGCTCCTGTTGAGGAGGAGATTTTTGCCAGGGCTGCTTCGCTGACCTCGTCGATACCCGAACGAAACCGGCAACGCAGCGAGGCTATCACGGAGTTCTACAGGTGGGTCGACAGCTATATAGTTCAGTCCTACAATGAACTGTTTGGACTGCAGGTGGAATGAAGTCACCCCTGACAAATCATTCCTGCTCCAGGGAATCAGAAGATACCCTTGATGGATTATTCGTATTGTATTTAAAATAAAGTTACCCTAGAGATGAGAAAAACAGTAACACCTGCAAAGAGAAGCCTCTTTCTTCTCATTGCATTTCTGATGATCAGTCACGGCGTCATGTCGGCGATTGACGGGTACAGTGACCCGGTCACGGTGAACAAGAGGATTGAACAGATACGGCAGAGTTCTCCTGCCCTGGTGAAGGTTCATAAGATGGCCGTCACTCCGGGTGGCAGGGAGATGCTGATGCTTGAGATAGGCAAATCAGGCAGTGCCATGCCGGCGGTGCTTGTCGCAGCCAATATGTCGGGTACAACCCCGCTGGCCACTGAGGCGGCACTCTCGCTTGCCTCACGCATAGTGGCAGACCCGAAGATGCAGGAGGGGCATACCTGGTACATACTGCCCCTGGGTAATCCGGATGCATGTGCACGTTACTTTCAGAAACCCCTCTATCTTGACGCCGCCAACGGCACCCCGTTCAATGACGATACCGATGAGCTGACCGATGAAGACGGGTTCAACGACCTTAACGGCGACGGTATCATCACGCAGATGAGGGTGAAGGCTCATGACGGCCTCTGGATATCCGTCGAGGGCGAGCCGCGCCTGATGCGTAAGGCTGAGGCTGTCAAGGGAGAGAAAGGCATATACAAGCTTTATACAGAGGGCATTGACGATGACGGCGACGGAAAATACAACGAGGACCCTCCCGGCGGGACGGACGTGAATATCAATTTCCCGCACCTGTTTAAGAGCTTCGGCAGGCGCAGCGGTCTCTATCCCGGATCTACGCCCGAGGCCGACGCCCTCATCAAATTTGCCTTCAAGCACCCGGAGCTGGCCATGGTGGTGTCGTTCGGCAAGACCAACTTCCTCCTCTCGCCTCCGCAGGGCGGCAGGCAGGGCAGCTATGACGCCGAGAACATACGCATCCCCGAGGAGATAGGCAAGCAGATGGGACTGGATGTCTCCCGCAGGTACAAAATGAGTGAGATCATAGAGATGGTACAGCCCATGATGCCTCCCGGCATGACAGCCGATGAGAGCATGATAGCCAGCTTCCTCGGGCTGGGCGCCGTGGTCAATCCCATGAAGGAGGATCTGGATTTCTACAATGAGATCTCTTCCGACTACAAGGAGTACCTCAAGAAAAAGGGAGTTACGGCAGAGCGTTTTGACCCTGCGCAACCGGCAGACGGTTCGTTTGAGCTCTGGGCCTACTACCATCTCGGGCTTCCCGTCTTCACAATGGACCTGTGGGGCGTGCCGAAGCCAAAGGAGGAGAAGAAGGATGGCAGCGGAATAACCGTGGAGGCCCTGGAGAAGATGTCCTCCTCCGAGTTCCTGGATCTGGGAGAGGAGAAGATCACCGCTTTCCTGAAGGAGAGGGGTGCACCTGATCAGTATAATGCGAAGATGGCCATGACGATGGTCCGCAACGGGCAGGTGTCGCCGGCACAGATGGCCGGGATGATCAAACAGATGCCTGCTCCGAAGAGCGACAGCAAGAAGGGCGACCCGAAGGAGACAGCTCTCCTCGCCTTTCTCGACAGCCACACCCCCGGACAGGGTTTTGTCGACTGGAAACCTTATACCCATCCTACACTGGGTGAGGTGGAGATAGGAGGGTTTGCGCCCTTCTCTGACAACACTCCTCCGGCAGCCATGGCAGACTCACTGCTTGACCTGCACCTCCCGTACCTCTCCGAGCTTGTCAGCCGACTCCCGGTGCTGCAGCTGGCAGAGGTGAAGGCCACGGACAAGGGCGGCGGAGTATACGAGATCGAAGCATGGGTGGCCAACAACGGTTACCTTCCCTGGCCCACGGCCATGGGTAAGAGGAACAAAGCCCCTGCACCCGCCATACTCATCCTGGAGGGGGAGGATATCAAGATCCTCTCCGGGTATAAGCGAACACCGGTGAACGCCGTCGGCGGGATGAAATCGGAAAAGCTTACCTGGCTTATCGTCGCACCGAAGAGATCGTCGGTAACGCTGAAGCTTGAATCAAGCCAGGCAGGGAGAGATACAAAACGGATTAATATCGGAGGTTAGCCATGGAAAGGAAAAAATCACTCATGACATTTTTTCTCACGGCCATAGCCGTGATGATGATACAGGCCCAGGAGGTGAAGGTGCCCCTGCGGTTCGATTTCTACTACAACTATGAACAGGTAGTTGATGCCCTCAAGGCACTCAACAAGACATATCCCGCGCTCACCTCTCTTGACCAGGTGGGTAAGAGCGAAGAGGGAAGGATCATCTGGGCGCTGACGATCAACAATCCGAAGACCGGCGATCCGTTGTCGAAGCCGGGAGTGTATGCCGACGGCAACATTCACGGTAATGAGATCCAGGCCGGGGAGGTCTGCCTCTATCTTGCCAACAGGTTGCTGACCAATTACGGAAAGCTGAAGGAGATAACAGAGGTTGTTGACCGCAATGCCTGGTACATCATACCTGTGGTAAATGTCGACGGCAGAGCACATTTCTTTGAAGATGCCAACACCCCCAGCACCAACAGGGGACTGAGGATACCCGTGGATGACGACCGTGACGGACTCTTTGATGAGGACGGTCCCGATGATCTCGACGGCGACGGCACCATATCCACGATGAGGATCAGGGATACGCTCGGCAGGTATCGCAGTGACCCGCAGGACCCCCGGCTGATGATAGCCGTGAAGCCCGGCGAGAAGGGTGAATGGACCAGGCTGGGCCAGGAGGGTATTGACAACGACGGTGACGGGAAGGTAAATGAGGACGGAGAGGGGTATGTCGACGGCAACCGCAACTGGGGTTACAACTGGCAACCACCATATGTACAGCGCGGGGCAGGCAACTATCCCTTTGAGGGCACCGGCATCAGGGCTATTGCCGAGTGGATGCTGGCCAGGAAGAACATCATCATGGTCTTTGCCTTTCACAACAACGGAGGCATGTATCTCCGCGGACCCTCCTTCAAAGCTGCCGGCGAGCTGCCCCAGGGTGACATTGCAGTCTATGACTACCTGGGGAAAAATATTGAGAAGATCGTTCCGGGCTATGAATACCTCATAAGCTGGAAGGACCTCTACTCGACGTACGGCGACTTTACTGACTTCACCAACAACCTTGTCGGATCATACTCCCTGGTGGGTGAGCTGTTTCAGCCGGAGACGGAGACCTATGACGGCTCCTTCAGAAGAGAAGAGCAGGAGAGATCAAGATTTGGAGAGGCATCCGAGTCGGAGAGACAGAGGTTGCAGTTCAACGACAGGGTTACGCAGGGAGAGCTTTACAGTGAATGGAAGCCTTACAAACATCCTCTTTACGGCGACATCGAGCTGGGAGGATGGGTGAAGCTGAGCTCACGGCTGCCGCATCCCTTTATGCTGCAGGATCTTGTGCACAGGAATGCCTCGGCGGTGATATTCGCCGCTCGGAACACCCCGAAGGTAACCATGGATGTGTTCGAGGTGAAAAAGGTCAGCGGCGATCTCTGGAGCGTCAGGGTGAGGCTGGTGAATGAGGGGGCGATGCCGTCAGTGACCTACGAGACCATTCAGAACAAGCTCTATCCTCCCGATGTGCTGAGTGTAACCGGACGCAATGCGAAGGTGGTCAGCGGAGGCCAGCTCACTGATATCTATAACGGAAAGGCTGATTACAAGGAGTATAAACCGGAAATACAGCTCTGCCAGGTACCTGGATCTGGCAAGGTCGAGTACCAGTTCCTGGTGAGCGGCAGGGGCGATGTGGAGATAAAATTTGCCTCCCGTAAAGCCGGTACCGTCAGCAAGACAGTAGCACTAAAGGAGAAATAATTTGCGATTTCAGATTTTCGATTTTCGATTTCAATTCGCAAATCCTAATTTGCATATCGCAAATCTCTACTGCCAACTGCTTTTAGCCACCGAAGCCTTTTTCAACATCCGTAGTTTTAACGTAGGATGTGGCGAAGGTGGCCGACTGCCGGCTGAAGACTATTTTGTGAACCGTTCCGAGACCAGCGGTGGCCACTGCAGGTCAAGCGCCCTGAGGGTATTGAGCACCACTGTGGCCGTGGCATAGAGCTTCTGCCAGTTCTTGTCGGCGGGAACCACGGTCCATGGCACATCATTGCACCGGCTGAGGACCTTTTCGTAAACCTCAAGGTACTTATCGAACTGCTCCCTGGTGTCCCAGTCACCGTCCTTGTGCTTCCAGTGCTTCTCCTTCATCTCAATGCGCTCCATCAGCCTCTTCTCCTGCGCCTCCTTTGAGACATTAAGCCAGAACTTGAGCACCTTCGTGCCGTGGTCTTCCAGCATCTTCTCGAAGGTGTTGATGGTCTCATAACGCTTTTCGATGATATCTGCAGGGATGTATTTGCCAACCGTGGGTACCAGTATATCCTCGTAGTGTGACCTGATGAACACCTGCAACACCCCCTTTGCCGGACAGACCTGGTGGACCCTCCAGAGAAAATCATGCGAATACTCGAGATCAGTAGGCTTCTTGAAGCTGTGCACCTCGATGCCAACAGAATTGCAGTATCTGAGCAGTCCCTTGGCGATGCCGTCCTTCCCGGAGGCGTCAATGCCCTGCAGTATAACTATCATGCTGTACTTGCCCTGGGCGTACATCTTGTGCTGAAGCTCGCCTATCTCCTTCAGAATCTTCTTTGTCTTCTTCTCTGTCTCTTTCTTGTCCCATCTCTCGTTAAAGGTTGGATAATCAGATATTTTCATCATAATACGGTTTGATTAGCATTAGTGTAAAATTAAGAATTAAGAATTAAGAATTAAGAATTGAGAAATAAGAATTGAGAAATAAGAATTAAGAATTTTAGCAAGAGAGATGTTGACTTCTTTCATTGATCCGGGCGCCAATATATACCATCACATACCAAAGATGAGTCTGCAACCGTTTTAAAGTCCAAAATAATACCCCCAAAACATGAAGAAAAGTCTCTTTATTTCCTTGTTTTTTATCCTTATCGTCTCGCTGCAGGTCCGATCGCAGCAGCTGAAGATAGCTGAGGCGGTCAGGTATGACGGAGTAATCACGTTGCAGGACCTGCAGACGGATAAGCCGTCGCTACATCCGGCAGCCGCACGCGCCATGGCGCGCGGGGAGAAGCCCGGCACATTCAGTGATGTCAGCTTCAGGTATGCCGGCAATGTGAGGACACTGACGCCTGCTCAGAAGAGTGGCATCAGGCTGAAGCAGGATGGCATCCTGGATCTTACCGCCGGCGCATTCAGGCCCCATCCCGACTCGGTATATATCGATCCGGAGAGCGATCTGGTCATGCAGGCTGAGCCTGTTGATGACAACCAGATGATAGCCCTGCGACCCCCGCTGACGGCCGTATTTGACGATATCGAGGTGCCTGAGCAGCAGGTCCCCATCACCCTGGCCAACACGGTATCGCTTGCCCAGGGTGTTGTGGAGAGCTCACTGCAGCTGAACAACAGCTATGCTGTGAACCTTCAGTTCGACAGTGTGACCTTCCTCATTGACAAGACAGAGAATGACTCCCTGACGGTCACCCTCGACGGTCAGATCGTGATTGCCAACCCGCGGGTAGAAGGCAAATATTCAAAGAACAACGGCTATCGCCTTGTTTTCCTCGCATCGGAGCAGGTTGACATGAAGATATATACAAGTATGAAGTTGCAGAAGGAGGTGAAGACACCGATATGGGGTACGGAGATAGAGATGTCAGACCTTGGCAAGTGCGAGATAGGCCTGTTTATTCTGGGCACACTGGAGGGTCATGTGACTCTTGCTGTGGAGATCCACCAGGGGATAGAGATGGCTATGGGAGCCAGGGGTGGCACCTTCTGGTACATACCGACAAGCATTCACAATGTCTCAACACTCAACTACTGGTGCGATGTTGGCTATGAGATAACCTCGCAGATGAAGGCTTTCATGGGGTTTCAGTGCACCGCCAACCTCAAGGTCAAGGGATATAATGCCCTCGATGTGTATGTCAACGGCGGCATGGAGGGTACGGTGGCTACAGACGGCATGACGCTCGACGCTGATATAGGGCTGAGATTAAAGGCCGGCGGAAAGATAGTCTCGAAGAAGTTCACACTGCTTGACAGTTACTACTCTCTCTGGAAATACAAGAAGCCCGATTATCACGGGTATGATATGGTGATCCACGAGGCATGCGCCTGGGGTGATTATGTTGCGGGCGAGGTGCATAGCCTCGTTCCGGGCAACAGACCGGGAATACTGGATACTATTCCCTACACCGGATCGCTGACGGTGATCGTCGACCATCCGGCGGGCAGCAACAGTGAATACACCGTTAATACTGACG
>CAZFIF010000071.1:0-11070 GCA_964519065.1 uncultured Rikenella sp. | reverse complement strand
TCACCGGCCTTTCTCGTACTGCCGGTGAAGGGTTCGGTGGCGCGGTGGAAGATGCCGTGCACGTATGCTATGGCCATGCCGTAATTGGTAACCGGGACATCATGTTTTTTCGGATCGCGGAGCCTGTTAATAAGCTGCCGGTGGGTCACCATGCACCCGCCGCACTGTATCACCAGCGCGTACTCCTCCACGGGTCTCGGGAAGGCATCGAGCCCGGCCACTGTGTCAAACTCCAGTTTCTTGCCGGTGAAGTTTGTCAGCCACCGCGGTATCTTAACCCTGCCGATGTCATCACAGGATACGTTGTGGGTGCATGACTCCAGCAGCAGCACCCGGTCGCCGTCCTTCAGCTCCCCGATTTTAGGAGTGCCCTTCAGGTAGGCTTCAAAGTCACCCTTCTGCCTTGCCAGCACTATGCTGAAGCTCGTGAGGGGTATGTCACGCGGTATGGAGGCATCGGCCTTGAGAAATACCTGGCTGTCGGTGACGACCAGCGCCGGCCTGATGCCTGTACGGCGGAGGAAAGCGTCAACCTCCCTCTCCTTCAGCACTATGGCGGTGCAGTCGTTGTCAAGGATGTCGCGTATCACCTGCACCTGCGGCAGTATCAGCCTCCCTTCCGGCGCTTCGATGTCGATGGGAGTGATGAGCAGCACGATATCACCGTGGCTCACAAGGTCGCCTATCAGCCCCCTGCTCTTAAGGGCTGTGGGTGGCATGGTCTCCTTTAGCACCCGCAGAAGCCCGGGGTTGTATTTTTCAGGATGGAGAGCCGAGTATTCTATGACTTCCCTGCCGGTGATGTTTCTGATCTCCTCGCGGAACGAGGAATCCAACGGTTCGATGTCACTTTTGTTATGAACGAGCAGGAAGGGTATGTCAAGCACCCCGAACTCCTTCACCAATTCAGCCTCGTAGCTTTCGTAACGGTTACCGGTCAGTACCAGTATGGCGAGGTCGATGAGCCTGAGGGCTGCCAATGATTTTTTTATCCGCAGCCGTCCGAGATCGCCGGTGTCATCTATGCCTGCGGTGTCAATAAATATCAGCGGGCCTAATCCGTGCACCTCGATGCTCTTTTTGACAGGGTCGGTGGTGGTGCCTGCTGTCTCAGAGACGATGGCGACATCCTGGCCTGTCAGGGCATTGATCAGCGAGCTCTTGCCGGCGTTCCGTCTTCCGAAGATACCCACATGGGGTTTTGCGTCTCTTCCCTTGGCTGTCATAGCGCGGTCATTAAATAAAATCCTTCAGGCGGTATCCTCCCTGCACCAGGTTTTCAGGTCTGAGCAGCTCCTTAAGTTTCGCCGCCTCCACATAGCCGAGTCTTCCGTTGGCCTCGAAGATGTCGATCTTCTCCTTCTTCATCAGGGAGGCTATCTCTGCAGCTTTCCCGTACCCGATCAGCGGCAGCAGGGCTGTGGTGACCGAAGGGCTTGACATCACTGCCGCCTCCGAGGCATCCTGATCTACACTGATATCCCCCAGCATGTGGCTGGCAGCTGTTCTGCCTGCGGCTATCAGCAGCTTCAGGCTCTCGAGCAGCGCGTGCCCTGTCGCCGGCAGGTAGGCGTTTAGTTCGAGGCAGCCCTGGCCGGAGAGGGTTGCTATCATCTGGTCATTGCTGTAAACGCGGTGTGAACAGCTGACAACAAATTCGGGAATGACCGGGTTGACCTTCCCGGGCATGATAGAGCTGCCGGTCTGCTTCATGGGTATGGTCACCGAATGAGTGCCATGGAGGTCAGATGCCAGCAGCCGCAGGTCGCTGGTTATCTTTTCCATGGTGACGGCATGAGCCTTGAGGATACCGTGTACCTCAACGAAAGGGTCAAGGTTGGATGTGGCATCGGAGAGGTTCTCGCCGCGTGTGACCGGCAGTCCGCTCAGCTGCTGCAGCCGTGGCACCACCTCAGCCACGAAGTATTTCGGGACGGTAATTGAAGTGCCTATGGCTGATCCTCCCAGGTTGACAACCTTGATGCGCTCGAGGCATTTTGACACCCTCCACCAGTCGCGCGCGAGCGCATCGCTGTAGCTGCTGAAGAGGCGGCCGAAAGTTGACGGCACGGCCTCCTGCATCTGGGTATAGGCTGTCCGCAGGGTATGGCGGTAGCGCTTTTCGAGCTCCTCCACTGCACCGCGCAGTGCATTGATGACCTCCTCAAGTTCCAGAAGCAGCTTCATGGCTGCCACACGCAGGGCAGTAGGCACTACGTCGTTGGTCGACTGGAATATATTGGCATCTTCAATAGGGTCAATATGATCATAGTCGCCCGGCTTCCGGCCGGCAAGCTGCAGGGCACGGTTGGCGATGATCTCATTGACGTTCATGTTGATGCTGGTGCCTGCCCCCCCGGATATTGCAGGGACGATAAAAGCCTCAAAATGTCTTCCCTCTTCACATTCAGCGGCGGCGGCAGCAAGGGCCGCGAGGGTATCCGGACCGACCACCCTGATATTCAGCTTGTCAAGGTCATACTGTTTTCCGGCTTCGGAGAAGAAAGCGGCCGCCGTGAGATAACAGGCTCTCTTGGTAAGCGCCATCGCCCTGTACCATTCATCATGAAAGGGGGTTGTGTCGGGGAAGTTCTCACGTGCCCTGACAGAGTGAATTCCGTACAGTACATTATCGGCCAGCTCCTTTTCTCCCAGGAAATCCTTTTCTATGCGCATAATCCTGCAATTTATTCCTCACCTGCTTCCGGCAGCCTCAGCTTCCGCGCCTGGGCCTCAGCCTCGATCTCTTCGCCCTTCTTCTGCAGCTCATCGATGGAGATGATCTTGGCACGTTTTTCAGTAGGCGGGTTCAGCTTCTCCGATTTCTCAAACTCGATGACCTGCTTCTGGATATCCTCAGGCAGATCTTTCTGGCTCTTAAGGACTATCTCCATGAACTCGTTGGAAAAGAACTGGTCGATCTGTATCCTCCTCTTGGCAGTGTGCGCGAACTTGCCGATGATGCGGCAGATGCTGTCGCGGTCTTCGGGACTCAGTTTCTCGGCGAGGTCATACTCTTCGATCTTCTTCAGCGAGAGTATTACCGGTTCGATGGAGTCTTTGGTGATCACGAAGACATCATAGTCGCCCAGCCTGTAGGTGAGCTGCTTCAGCTTGTCGATGGTGTTGGTGGGCACAACCAGGAACATTGATTTTTTCACGTTGTCCTGGCTGGCATATTTCTTCAGGTTGTCGGACTGCGACTTAATGTATGCCGGGAAGTTGGAGAGGTCTTCATTTGCCGGGCTCTTGGCATCGAAGATGATATATTCGCCGCTGATCTCAATGGTATTGTCGGGGTTACCCCTGAAGGGGACCTTCTCGACGTAGTTCACATGGTTGAGGTCACATATGCGGATGATGGTGTTTTTGACATCGGCTTCGTGTTCGGCCCAGAGCCGTTTCATCCTCTCGTTATGTTCCTCCACTGCCCTCACCCTCTCATCGTCGAGCCGTCTGCGTTCGGCTTCGAGGCTCTCTTTGGTCTGGTTGAGGCGGGCGATGTTTTCGTTGTAGTTCCTGAAGTTCTCCTCCTTTGAGGCTTCAAAGGCTGACACTTTACGGGTAAGTTCGTTTATGGTGCCGGCGTGCTCGCGGAGACGACCGTTGAGCTCTTCGATCTGGGTGTCCTTGCGTACTGAATGCATCTCCACATCCCGGATCTTTTGCGACAGGCTTTCGTTGCGGGCAGATATCTCCGTCATCCTGTTACGTAGCTCATCCATATCCCTGCGCCCCTTGTCAAGGTCGCGGGCCAGGCTCCGGAACTCCTCGTAGGCATCGAAGCTCAGGTTTCGTATCCTTCTCCATCTGAAGAGCCTCTGCCACCAGTTGATATCCTTTATCTGGGCGAAAAAGAGGTTCAGTTTTTCCATGGAGACAAAGTTAGCAATTCTGTTAAGGCATAGGGGCGGTGTGTCAGAGATGTTTTTTCAGTTCCCCGGCCGAGTTGACGGCAAAAACGTTGGCGAATGATTTCCCCCTGGCTGCAGTTGCCATGGCTCCGGCCACAAGTATCTTCCTGTCGCTGAAGACGGCACTAAGTCTTTTCAGGTAATCTTCAGGCCTGTCGTAGGGCAGCCCGGTGAGAGAGCCTGTAATGATGATATCAGCATTCCAGCGTGCAGCCACATCGGCCATGGCGTTGAATGGAGTGGACTGGCCCAGGTAGAGTGTCTCATGGCCTTCCTTCCGGGCGATAAAGGCAAAGAAGAGAAGCCCCATCTCATGCAGCTCACTCTCGGGGAGGTAAAGCAGGACTCTCTTTTTTTCCTTACCGTCAGGCTGGGGAAGCGAATCGGTGGCAACTATCAGTCTCTTGCGGAAGATATTTGACATGAAATGTTCCGCGCCGATGTCAACCGAGCCTGTCTGCCACATGACGCCCACCCGTCGTTGAAACGGGAAGACTATCCTCTCGAAAGTCTCTTCGAAGCCGCTGTTGATTATTGCCCGCATCAGGATATCGTTTACAGCCCTTTCATTGAAGTCGGTCATGGCCACAACCAGCGAATCGAGCTGTGTATCGGTATCTGTGGTCTCTTCTGTCAGGAGGGCTACCTCCCGGGCGATCTCGATGCCGGACATGGCGGCAATCTTTGAGATCTTGAAGCCATGGCGGTATAGGATGGAGATATTGATTATCCTTACAAGGTCATCATCATCATACCATCTCCGGTTTGTGTCGGTGCGGTGCGGCTTGATGATCCGGTACCGACGCTCCCAGATGCGGATTGTGCCAGCCCTGATGCCGGTCAGCTTCTCCAGTTCGGCTATGGTATAACGGTCCATGGTATGCAATGTTCTGTGGTTAAAAGTAATATTTTGTATTGGTTTTTCGATATTCTTTTATACAAAAAAGAGCGGTGCACTCTATGCGCACCGCTCTTGAAAAACTGATCACCAATTATTGCATTAAGAAGGCAGAAGAACGCTGTCGATCACGTGGATCACACCATTGGATCCCTGCACGTCAGTTGCAATTATTTTTGAGTTGCCGTTGATGGCGGGAGCAGGAGAGAGGGTTACGCTGATCTTGCCGTTGAGAGTCTCCACGTCACCTGCTGAAAGCTGGGTTGAGAGGACGTTGCCGCTGACGACATGGTACTGAAGTATCGGTATCAGCTGCTCAGCAGTCAGGTCGGCGATGCCTGAGATGTCCAGAGCTTCAAAGAGAGCCTCGAAAGCTGCATTCGTCGGAGCGAAGATCGTGAAGGGACCAGTACCGTTGAGTACATCGACCAGTCCTGCTTTAACGACAGCCTGCACAAGGATGGTGAAGTTCTCGTTTGCCAGTGCCTGGCCAACAACCGTCGGGGGCAGGAGGACTTTGTCAATCACATGTATCACGCCGTTCTTCACATCAACGTCTGCTGTTGTAACGTTGGTAGTCATATTCAGCTTTACACCCGATGCTACGTCGACTTTAAGGCTGATAAAACTTCCCTGGGCAGGGCTTAAAGTATTATAGTATCCTGAAGAAATCATTGATGATTTGGCTTCTGTACCCAGCACATGGTAGAGAAGGATGGGAGTAAGAGTTTCCTTGGAGAGGTCGGCAATGCCGCTAATTCCAAGTTCATTGAAGAGAGCAGTGAATGCTGCGTTTGTCGGAGCAAAGACCGTGAAGTTGCCTGCACCGTTGAGTGCGTTAACCAGGTCAGCTTTTGAGAGAGCTTCCACTAGTATAGAGAAGTTCTGGTCTGAGACAGCATATTCTGTTATGGTCATATCTGCTACGGGTTTCATCTCTTCTTCTGCTTCTTTTTCGCAGCCCGTAAATATAAAGATCCCCATCAGGGCGATCAGAGCGAGAGTAAAAGTTTGCTTTTTCATGATGTTCAAGTTTTAGTTGATTATTCAAATTTGACAGTAGAACATCATGGGTTTTGAAATGTTCAAATAGAGAAACAAATATATGTACAAAATAAATATTAAAATGCTTATTATATCAAAAATAGAGACTGCAAAACACACATAAACAGTGTTATAGTCTATAAATGTTAAAATATGTTAAATGTATAATTAAATAGTTATTAAACTAAACATTAATCTGATTTGCATATCGCAATTATAGCAAGGTGCGAACAGTACTTGTTGGGGGAGTAAGGATTGATTAAGCCTGAATAATTGCCCCGGGATCAGGATTGGATGAACCAAATGGATCAGATAGCCATCGGATGTAAAGGTCAGAGGTTCCAGACCCAATTGTCCGGGATTTCACCCCGGGTAATGACATAAACTTGAATCCACAATGAATAGACATTACACTGGATTTTCATACCTTTGACTATAATGAATTTTGATTTTAGTCATTGGATATTAATAGTTTAAGGCTAATTATAGTTATATGAAAACCAGTGCAGGCAAGCTAACGGCAGATTTTTTACAAAGACACGTTAAGGCACACCTTGGAGGTTCCCATGTTCAGTCTGGCCATGAACATGAGATTACCATGGACAATGAGAGAGGGATGGGTAAGATTTTGATCAGGGATTTTGGAGAGGGATTCATTTTGTTTCATTTCCAATTAGACCTATACGTTCTCTATAAACTGGAGTTCATAGATCAGCAGGAAAAGATGCTCAGATATTTTTTTATTCTGAATGGTGGTTTAATTCATGCTGTCGCTGACAGTCTGAGATATCGTCTTTCGGTAGATACAGGTTCAATAATAGCTACACAGAATGATGATATTCAGAAACTTGTTTTTCCTGCCCAGAACGGTCTGGATATTATGATTGTACAAATTGATTTCAAAAGATTTGCCGCTGACCTTAAAAATGAGCTTAACAGCCTGCCACCCAGGCTAAAGCATATGCTTAACAATGAAAGCGACGAAGAGAATATTTTATATCACAACAACCTGCCGTATGGCATACAGGATACTTTTCATGCGATATCAACGGATGAGAATCAAGGTTTGACCAGGCGGTTTTTTCAGGAATCCAAGGCTCTTGAACTTCTTTGTCTGCAGACCAGGGAGTTACAAATGGAATATACAGGAGGGTACAACTCAGATATTTTGAGGAAGGCGGACATCAAGTACATTAAAAAGGGGAGGGAATACATCAGGAACAATTTTCATATGTCAATTACTTTAACCGATCTGGCAAGAACAATAGGTACAAATGAGACCAAGCTGAAAGTAGGATTTAAGAAGGTGTACGGCAAAACATTTACGGAAATTGTACGGGATGAAAGGTTACTAAAAGCCAGGCATCTTATCGAGGAGGGCAATGCAAACATAAAAGAAATCTCAGTGAGGTGCGGATACCAAAGCACATCTATGTTCAGCAAGAGGTTTAAAGAGAGGTTCGGGCTTTCTCCGGGTCAGGCAGTACGGTTAAAAGCAGGGTAATGTTTGATCAGGTATTAATTGTGCTCAACCGGATTTATGTGATCCAAGGCGGTTCCGGATTCTGATCAATGAAGGTATCTTTGCATATAAATAATGAAAATGAGAAGTACAGAAATAATATTGCTTATTGCTGTAGCGGCCATGCTTGGATCTTGTGCCACGACAAGCGATTTCCCGGTTTCCGATATTGTTCCGGCAGCGGAGATTACAGTTAAGAAAAAGCAGGAGAAAAACAATAATTACAGAATCATTGTCAATGCCAGGAATCTGGCAAGCCCTGACAGGCTCACCCCCCCGGCCAACTGCTATACAGTATGGATAAATACAAGTAATGGTTATAGAAAGGTTGGTCAGCTTACAAACAGGAATGCCAGATCTGCCAATCTTGAGTCACTTGTTCCCTTCGATTTCTACGAGGTTTCTATTACGGCTGAAAGGGATACGGAGATTTCTTATCCGGCCGGAATAGAAATATCCAGGGCATTTCTATAATAAAATTGACCTTAAATACATTGATATGAAAGCAATAAAAAAGATAATCCTTATAGTAATCGTAGTTGTTCTTATTGTTTTCGCTTCACAGAACTTTGAAACAGCAGTCATAAAGTTCCTGAGATGGAGAATTGAGATGCCGATTGCTGTATTGATATTAGGTATTTATGCATTGGGGGCGGTTACCGGAGGGATTGTTTTCTCCGGATTAAAATTAATATTTAAAAACCCTGCGGAGAAAAAAATACCGGATCAGGGGAAATCTGACCAGACGGTCAGTAACTGATCCATTGTGAGGTTTGTCATACCATCTTTAATGGAACATGAATACAAAAAACAGTTCTACCTTCAGATTGAATAAGAGATTTAACTAATCGTCACTTATCAGATAATAAACATTTTCAGACAATAATTATATGAAGAAGATAAATTTAACCATTTTGTTGCTCTTTGCATTTATGGTTGTGAACGCACAAGAGAGAGTTGTGGTAGTGGATTTTCAATCTAACTCATTCAGAAACAATCCGACCATTCCGTTTGACAAGCCATTCATTATCCAGGGTGAGATCAGCAGGGAGATAGAGTACGTTGAGATTATCATACACAATGAGAATTCCCGGAAAGAGCTTTACTCCTTCGCATGGAACCGGTACGGAGGGAACGTGTCCGAAAGTTTTGACATTGTGGTTCCGGAAATACTTATTTCCAATAGCAAGTATGACTTTGAGATCAACACTTACATGTCAATGTCGGATTTTCAAAAGGAGCAGTTGATTAAAAAGCTTCAGGAACGGATAGGATATTATTTAAGGAATAATATTTTATTTGACGGGAGTACAATTCAAATTAATAAACCCAGGGTTGTATACAGAGATCTGGCTGGACTGGTTGACGAGGCTTTATTATATTACAGATCGAAAAACTCAATCAGGAAACCTGAGCTCAGTACATTGATCCTGGAGGAGCTGGAAAGGTACAGTGATTTTAAATTTGGCACCCTGATGAACCAGAAAGGAGCTGTTGCAAAGGATTCATTAGCTACAGGAATAGTAGATAACAAAGTAGAAGACCTTTCTGAGGTGGTGTTATCTGAGGTGGTTCCATATATAAACTCAGAGCTGGTTCAGCTTGACAGAAGAGTTAACGTGAAATCGGTATCCACAGATAAAGAAGTTTTCACTTTACCTGTTAATGCCGGAATGTATGCCTGGAGTAAAAGCATAGATATCACAAATACTACGGTTAACAATATGAATTTCACTCCCGGGATTGGAGTTACGCTACCTTTTTCAAATAAGAGCTCTATACTAGCGAAATCAAAATCAATTGATGCCTTTGGTTTTTCCCTGGGAGTTCTTCTCAATCCGGTCAAGGATGCCAACGGTGCCGAATATATTACACCTGGCATTAACCTGCCGGTTTATGCCGGACTGGGATTAAGATTTTTTAAGGTCCTGAGGTTTAATGCCGGGGCATTAATTCTTGCAGAGAAAGGGATACAGGATTTCAGTAATATCAGTGTATTGCCAACAGCCGGTTTGGCATTTGAATTAAATGTATGGGCAGGAATAAAGAAATAAAAGTTGCAGTCAGTATAATCGTTTTACTGCTGGCAACAAGTTCGTGTACGGTACGCAAGCCAACAGGGGGTTATCTGTTTCAACCTGCCGGAAGCAGGGCAACTTATACAGAATCTCTGTATGTATCTGTTGATACTGCTGACCATTCTATTCAGGGGTTTTTGGTTGCCCCAGATACTTCCTTCCCTGAACCGGAGACAGAAATCAGCATGGTGCTTCAGGAGGCTCAGGAGTCAAAACCTCTTCCTGTGGCCAGCCAATATGATGCGGATAGAGATATTGCATTATTCAAGGAGTCCAACATTGCCGATTCAATTGTTGTGCAGGACCTGAGTTCTTACCTTACTGAAGACAAGAACCTATCGCTTGTTGATACCTTATCGGCTTTTCTCAGGAACATCAAAAATGAGTTCAGTGTCATTGACTACCGCATGGTCAATCTGGAAAACCTGATTCTAAACCGCAGTGCCGTCGATACTATACAGATGGTTAAGCAGATCACTCCGGAGAGACAGACATATAGTCCTGCTCCTGAGTTCAAATCGCGTCAGGAGACCGTTGCCGGGCAGACGGCCAGGGAGCAATCATCAATATTGCCTGACACCCCTGAAAGAGGTGTAATCATTATTACTGACACTGTTTATGTATACATTGAAAAAACACGACCGGATTCAATTGTTAAGGCTGTTTCAACTGACAGCCTGGTTCTTAAGCTGACCGATATAATCATGGCAGTTTCAGATTCAGTTGAATCGCTGAGGAGATCATTAGGTCCCGGTTATGCAAAACCTGAAATTAGGGTAGAAACGGTTTATGTTCACGATGACACATCAGCATTGGAAAATGCGGCTTTAGAGAGAAATATTGCTTCCCTCCGTGAGGCCTATGAAAGTGAGATAACGATTAAGGATGACTCATTGCAAATTCTGCATCGGTTGCTGTCGGAAAGAAAAGCCAGGCAGGTAACCAGTGATACAATCGCATTTACAGCATATTACGATGCAAACTCCTCTGTCCCGAATAATCTTGACGGCTTTAGATCGGCAATATCTCAAATCCTGGCTTCATCAATCCGGGAGATACACATCTCTGCATTTACTGATGCTGCAGGTTCAGAATTATATAACAGGTCCTTATCGGGGGAAAGGATAGATTACATCATTAACCTGTTCAGTGAATCAGGTATTGAACCAAGAAAAATTCTGAGCCAGAATTTCGGGGAGTTATATGCCGCTGAGGATAAATCTGATCCTATCAGACGTGTGGAAATCAGAATAATCACAGGAGACAATCTATAATGGTTCCCTTTTTTTACAAGCGATAAATATGTGGAGCTTGCACTGCGATAAACAGTAGACTAAAAGCGCCGAAGAACAACTAAAACTGAATTATTCTCCAGCATCCCGAAGGATTTGAAGCCACAGGAGGGAGAATCAGTTTTGCATCTGCAACACTTCAACTGGTTGAGACCCCTGATATCAGGGTTCACATAGCACCCTGATACTTATCATGAACACCCCTCATTTCGTAAATAGGCTTATTTGCTATGTCTGAAAAAAGACATGCATAAGGAGGGGATTACTCCTTTGTCCAGATGCGGGTGTTGAGGTTCAGGTCTTCGACTATCTCTGTAAGGAG
>CAZFIF010000070.1:10879-11126 GCA_964519065.1 uncultured Rikenella sp. | reverse complement strand
GCCGTTACTACAGGGCCTTCGTTGTCAAGCCCAACCTGGAATAGTAACTTGACTGCCGACTGCGGACTGAAGACTGCTGACTGAAGCTTGCCGTCCCGACACTTTATGTACGGGATTGAGACTCCTCCGATGTCAGAGCCAATAACTGCTGACTGCCGACTGAAGATTGCCGTCCCGACATATCATGTACGGGATTGAGTCTCCTCCGATGTCGGAGCCCCAAACTGCGGACTGTTGACTGCCGACT
>CAZFIF010000070.1:0-10869 GCA_964519065.1 uncultured Rikenella sp. | reverse complement strand
AAGGCGGATATGCATCCAGACAGCAGTTACTCGAGGGCCTGCGTTGTCAGGCCCAACCTGGAATAGTAGCTTGACTGCCGACTGTGGACTGAAGATTGCGGGCTGGTATCAGATCTGGTACCTGACGCCCGTGAGTGATTCGGATACCTCCCACAGTTTTGCGGAGAGATCAGCTTTAAACAGCTTGCTGGCCTCATCGGTGAGTGCCGGATAACCCTTGTGGTTTCCAAGCCCGTCAGGGCCTATATACTCGCCTCCGCGAAGACCACGATGGGTGGCTGCATAGAGTGTTGGCAGGGCACCTTTTTCAGCTGGCTGTGCCACGATTCTCATAAGAGCCTTCATCACCTTGCCGGTCTCCTTGCCCGAGCCTCGTGACATCAGGTTGGTGACACTGATACCCGGATGGCACAGGACGCTGATAGTGGCTGATCCGGCACGCTCAAGACGGTGCTGAAGCTCAATGGCAAAAAGCAGGTTGGCAAGCTTGCTCTGCCGGTAGAAAACCATCGGATTGTATCCGTGCGTCCCGTCGAGATTCTTAAAGTTGATTCTGGCTTTACGCGCGGCGATACTACTCACGGTGACAACCCTGGAGAGGGGTGTCGCCATAAGCAACGGCAGCAGATAGGCTGTAAGAGCAAAGTGCCCAAGGTGGTTCGTGCCGAACTGGAGCTCAAATCCGTCATTCGTCTTCGAGTATGGCGGTATCATCACTCCTGCATTGTTGATAAGTATGTCAAGCCTGTCGAAATGTCCGGCGAACTCCGAGGCAAACCGCCTGACAGAGGCAAGGTCGCCAAGGTCAAGATGCATTACTTTCACCTCCGCAGCGTGGTGCAGTGCCCTGATACTGTCAGCTGCCTTCTCCCCTTTTGCGAGGTTCCTGACAGCAAGCACCAGTCCGCCCCCCCTGGAGGCAAGCACCCCCGCAGCTTCCAGCCCGATGCCGCTGGCACCACCCGTGACTATTATTGTTTTTCCATTTAGATCACCTATACTGTCAACATTCCAATCAGTCATTATTTTCTTTATTATTTAACAGATAACAACATCTGCCTGCAAAAGTTCCACAGATATATAGTAAATAGAGGAGGTTTCCCATGAACCATAAGGTTGAGAATCACCTCCGGAGTTACAGTTTCACAGAATAGGTTACTCCCAATACGTTTCCGTAGGCAGGCTTGGTCACCCTGCTGTCATTGTAAATATACTCCAGCCCGAAGGTGTGCCTCTTGTTGAACGTGTATTCGGCACCAATCATCGAACGCCACTTGTCTGCAGAATATTCGTTCGGATTGAATAGCATAGTATGCATCTCAACATTGACATAAGGCTTGAGAGGCAATCCCCTGATATCATAATCAAGCTCTAACCTTAACCTGTGATACCATTCAGGCACTTCGTCATCGGGATCTTCAATATATGTCCTGAACTGTTGCTGGATACGCGACCTCAGAGCAAAGCTAAACCTGTAAAACTCAGGCGCAGTTGCCTTTACCTGCAGAAACCAGCGATGGCGGAGATGGTAGCTTTCATCCTTCTCCTTCTGATTTATGAGACGGTAATAGAGACCGGCTGCAAGGTAATCATTGAACCTGTACCTGACACCGGGCTCAAAGTAGTACTTGTCAATGTTCGATGCATTCCTGTCTGTGCGGATGCTCGTTTCAAGATCCAACCTGAGATTGCCAATTATCTCTTTTTCAGCCTTGGCCTCGTACCAGATACCGAAATCGGCCTGCTGCCCTGCAACAGATGCCGGCAGAAGAAATGTAAAAACTATTACAACGGCCCTTCTAATCGTCATCATCGCTGTCGTCAGGTTTGGTAAAGCCGTCCTGGTCGGCAAGATTGACAGAGCGGCTCTTATCATCATAATAAATTATCATCCGGCATGTATCCTTCAGAAAATTGATTGAGCCAATCTCAACCTTTTTAATCTCCTGAATACCTGTGCGCTCCCGGAGGTCGGCAATCATCTCGTCATATTTCTCAGGCACGATGAGGTTTATCTTTTCATAAACGATTGTTTTTGAGGATGTATGCCTTAACAGCCATACCTTCTCAAGGCCAAAGGTGATGAGCAAGACGGCAATATTCGCAAACAGGATCTCATAAATACTGGTGCCGGCCGTCAGTGCATTGATCACTGAGACACCTATGACCAGGAAGAGATAGGTCATCTCCTTTATGGGCATGGGGTTGGTACGGTACCTGATGATACCGAAGATGGCAAAGAGCCCGAGTGCAAAACCTATCTGCAGGGTGACGCTCTCAAGCAGGTAACAGAGGAAGAAGACTACCGTTGAGATGAGTATGTATGTAAAGAGATAGTCCTTTCTCCTGGTGCCGGAATAATATAGCCATCGCACCAGCAGTAATATTACTGCCAGGTTAATGCCGAAGCGCACCAACAGCTCCGGGAAACCCGTGAAGCTGAACAATTCCGCTACCGCCGCTGTCGTGCTGCCGTCAGG
The DNA here is from genome assembly GCA_964519065.1 of uncultured Rikenella sp. GTDB lineage: Bacteria > Bacteroidota > Bacteroidia > Bacteroidales > VadinHA17 > SR-FBR-E99. Next base: position 8,389 of record CAZFIF010000070.1, on the reverse strand, counting down.
CTGAGCCATTCCTGTAAAATTCATCCCTGATCCTGTTTAGAAGTAAAAACTTTGGTTTTATGTTGTTCTGTTTCGGTGCACCGTTCAGCAGTGCCATACCTGTAACATACTTGCTGAATCCGGTACTGCGTATGCCCTGGCTCTTCAACTGCCGGAAGAAGGGCGACAGTGCAGTCGACTTTTCACTCTTGATCTCTGCTATTGCGAGGTACGGCATCTCCAGGCATTCGCCCTTCAGGTTGTTCCAGGAGATATTGTAGTCAACCGTAATTCTCTCGGCATGCTGCAGGTTTACAAGTGTTATGCGTGTGAAACCGGTATTCAGCACTGGCTTTAAGGAGGAAGCATCCGCCATTATCAGCTCTTTAAGGAACACATGAGATTCCTCCAGGTGGTCCATCTCATCCATCACCTTCTTCTTCTCCTGCCTCGTCTTTGAGGTCCTGCCCTTATTCGACTTCTGTTTGACCTCCAGGAAGGTAAGTCCGTTGCTCTCGTAACTCCTGACCCTGACTTTTGTTCTGTTCAGTTTTCCTGTTACATGCTGAAGGTAAAAGACCAGGTCCGGGGTATCAAAGTATACCGTCTTGTAGCAAAACTCGCGTTCGTTTTCTATCTCAAGTGCAGAGTATACCGAACGGACACTTTGCAGCAGCAGCGGCAGCTTGCTTACAGGGAAGAGATACTTGGTGTCAACACGGTTCATGTACCTGACATTGTATGTCCCGTCAAGGCCTACCGGTTCAAAACCCTGCAGTATATCATTCAGCTTTGTCAAACCCGCAATTAATGAAGGCGTAAAGATAGCAGACTTTTCAGTCGTAACAACACAGGCAGTCATCACTGCCGGGTGCAGTCTGCAAACGTTCCCCAGAGGTACGAAATTTCGTTTCGGACAGAATAAAGGAACCTGGTGAGTGACGCTGCTGACTCCTGTCTAATTGTCAATCATGCTGAACCTCCAACGTGGATTAGGCGAGCTCCGGTGCTCCTTCTCCACAATAGCGTTGACCCTTTCGATCAGATCAGGGTTCTCCGCCACAACGTCATGCATCTCCTGAGGATCAGAGGAGAGATCGTAAAGTTCGAACCTATCATTCCCCTTATGCATATCCCTGCGCAGGGCCTTCATATTACCAATGATCACAGCCTGTTGTCCTCCGTACTCCGGAAACTCCCAGTAGAGATACTCATGCTGCCGCTGCTTTTTGCCCTTCAGTTCAGGCAGGAAGCTGATGCCGTCGGTTTCTTCCGGCAGCACTGTGCCGGTGATCTCACACAGGGTAGGCAGGAAGTCCTGGAAGGCCGACAGATGATCAGATACCTCTCCTTCCCTTATCACACCGGGCCATGATGCTATCATAGGAACCCGTATCCCTCCCTCATACAGGAAGCCCTTGCCGTAGCCGTAACTGCCCCTGAAGGGAGTTGCACTGTCAAACCACTCAGGATCCGTCCCCGCATTGTATGCCGGTCCGTTGTCACTGGTAAAGAGGATGAGTGTGTTATCATAGATGCCAAGCTCCTTAAGGCGGGAGACAAGCCTGCCGATCTGGTCATCGAGGTATGAGATCATTGCAGCATAGGTTGCATGGGGATATCTTGCCGGGAAATAGCCCTGGCCACCGGTATAGGGTTCCTCTTCCCCAAACTTGTCGACATAGTGACAGACCCACTTCTCCGGAGCCTGAAGGGCAAGGTGAGGAATGGGTGTTGCCCAGTAAAGAAAAAAAGGTTTCCGACCACAGGAGTCGATAAACGAGATCATCTCGCTGAACATCAGCTCAGGAGCGTAGTCTCTCATGTTGAACCTGTCATAGCTGGAGAGGTCATAAGGATCGTCCCCGGGATCAAATCCGGTGTGTGGAGCCACCGTATCGTTCCCGAGCCAAACCCTGGAGCCGTTGCGCCACAGATGCACCGGGTAATATGTATGAGCCATCCGCTGGCAGTTGTAGCCGTAGAAGAAATCAAATCCCTGGCTGTTGGGCCTGCCTCCTGTGTGGGGTGCCCCCAGACCCCACTTACCTACGGCACCCGTGATATAACCGTTCTTTTGCAACAGTGAGGCAATGGTCTGAGTACCGTCAGCCAGCGGCCGCTGACCCTCGAGGGTTGAATCAGCTATCATGGCCCGGTAGCTCCATACATCACCCCTGTCGGCCCATTCATCATTGCCCCTAACCTGTGCATGTCCGGTATGCATGCCTGTCAGCAGAACGCACCTCGAAGGGGCACAGACGGCTGATCCCGCATAGTGACGGGTGAACCGCATACCACCCTCTGCAAGACGATCTATATTTGGCGTCTCAATCCTCTCCTGTCCGTATGGACCAGTATCGCCGTAACCGAGGTCGTCGGCAAGGATGATAATAATATTGGGTTTGTCCGGCGTATTGCCTCTGCACCCGGATGCCGCCAGGACAATAGCCACGACAAGGGCGGCAAAAAGAAGGTTTGCCTTCATCAAATCAGAATGCCCTGAACCAGCTCTGAAACTGCTCGCCTATCCAGGGAATGGGCTTCATGACATCCTGTACTGACCATATCAGACTCATGAGCCAGAATATGAACAGCAGGATGCCTCCAATAAACCATATAACCTGGCCAAGTATTGGAATGACATTGAGAATGGATAATGCTATGCTTATTATAATCAACCCCAGGTTTTGTCTTATGTAGTAGCTGGCATACTCCTCCTTGTTGTTCATATTGACAATGAGAGCTATGATCCATCCAATTCCGAACAGGTGTGACACGATTGCCTTGGTTTTTGCATTCATGGTTTTAGTTTTTATGGTTCATTCAAATTTATAAATAATGCCCATGACGATGAAATTTTTTAACGGAATAAGCAAAAGATATTAACTCAGTGATCAGAATGGGTTGCTTTGCATATTTTTGTGCCCTGAAATCTATTGACCGTGGCTGATTACATAATTGCTCACACCGGTGAATTTGCCGCCCTGGCCGTGGCACTGTTCTGGACCATCACCGCCCTGGCTTTCGAGTCGGCAAGCAAAAAGGTGGGCTCCCTCACGGTGAATATCTTCAGGCTCTCCCTGGCTTTCCTCTTCATTGGCATCTTCACACTGTTCAGCCGGGGTCATTTCTTTCCTGTCGATGCCACAACACACAACTGGATATGGCTGGCACTCTCCGGGCTGGTTGGACTTGTCCTGGGCGATTATTTCCTGTTCAGAAGCTATGCCCTGATAGGTTCGAGATTCTCCATGCTCATCATGACCCTTGCACCACCTATGGCTGCCTTTTTTGGTTACCTGATGCTTGATGAGAGGCTCACGATCCTGCAGTTTGCAGGTATGATCATCGTTCTCTCCGGCATTGCACTGGCTATCTTCAACAGGCCTGTAAAAGGTGAGAGGCTCTCCTTCAAACTCTCTCCCAAAGGGCTCCTCTTTGCCTTTATCGGTGCCCTGGGGCAGGGTCTGGGTATCGTGCTCAGCAAGTATGGCATGGGCTCCTATGATCCGTTTGCTTCCACCCATATAAGAATAATTGCCGGAATCGCAGGCTTCGCATTCATAATTACAGTCATGGGAAGGTGGAGACAGACACTTGGATCCCTGCGTGACGTACCGGCAATGAAAGCACTAGCTCTCGGGGCATTCTTTGGGCCCTTCCTGGGGATCTCCTTCTCACTGCTATCCGTGAAGCATACCGAGACGGGCATCGCCTCTACCATCATGGCAATAGTGCCTATCCTGATAATAGCGCCAGCTGTGTGGATCTACAAGGAGAAACTGACAGCCGCCGAGATCTTCGGTGCAGTAATCAGTGTTGCCGGTGTGGCAATGTTCTTCATCTAGGACTCTCATTCATAGTCACTTCCCCTGCAACCCCTCAAGCAGAGCATCCAGGAGCATGCCGTCAATATCTTCGGTATATTCCCAGAACATGACCCCTCCCAGTCCCTGCGAGAGCACATACTCCATCTTTGCTTTCAGGGATCTCTCATCATCATATGAGATAAAGACTGAGTCACATTCATTCCAGAGCCAGGGCGCCGCGGCAGCCGTGTCCCACAGGCGCATAAAACCGCTGTCTGCCAGGGCAGCCAGCACATCTGTATAGGGAATGCTTTCTCCTGTGGTTGCCGCCTCGCGGTAGAGCCCGCTGTTTACCGGATCAACACCCTTCCAGCGCCTTCCATAGAAAGGTATGCCGATATTCAGCTTCGCAGGACTGACCCCTGCATCGATATGCATCCTGACGCTGCGAACCGTGGCATCACCGTGTGGATAATCAGAACGGGAGAGCCGGAGGTTGCTGTGATGACCGGCCTGGGAGGTGAGCCCGTTATGGTAATCGTAGGTCATGATGTTGATGAAATCGAGGTGCTTTTCAAGTTTGCCAAGCTCTGTATTGGCAACATATACTGAGTCGCCACCGGTGGCAATTGTGAGCAGGAATGGCTCAGGGCGATCAAGCTTCACCGCCAGGGAGTCAATGTGCATGCGGACACTTTCAAGCAGCAGGGTGAAGTTAGGCACATCTTCAGGCCTGTAAATGTTTCCTGCACCCGGCTGGTTGGGGTATTCCCAGTCGAGATCTATGCCGTCAAGTCCGTGGTCAAGAATAAACTGAGCAGCACTGACGGCAAAGCGATTACGTGATGAGTCCGTGAGTGCAGCATCGGAAAAGTTACCCGACCAGCCCCATCCGCCAACGGAGACCAGAATCTTCAGGTCAGGATTGACCTCCTTAAGTGTCAGCAGGATTTTGATGTCCTCAATGTCCCGGTCGGTGTTGTCAATCATGTCGCTGCCGAAGGCCACCCTCCCGTCAATGATGTTGGCAAATGCGTAATTGATATGGGTGAGCTTTGTGGCGTCAATATCACTGAAGTCATAATTCCTGAAACCGGCTACATACCCGACCACCATATGCTCACTTCCGGTACTGTTGGTGCCGCACGACGATATGAAGAGCACCACACCGGAAACAACAAAGAGTAATATCCTTTTCATAGGTAAATCTTATTTTTTTCAACAGCAGTCGAATGGAAATTGCATGAAATTCAATAAGAAGTGATGAAATGAGCTGTTATCCATGCAAATTTCAACTATCTGTATCAATGGTTACAGATAGCAATATATAAAAGTTTCAACAAATCATGTCACTGAGAATACAATCACCGGGCAGGCTTTGCGTTATCCGTTATATTTGTTCCGGATAAAAACATTTAGACCATGACAGAAAAGGATTTTGACGGCAGGGTCAGGCAGCTTTTTGAAGAGCACTCTGCCCTTGTCAGCAGGCGGAACATAAAGAGAACAGATGGCAATGGTATCTATGACCGTTATCTGTACCCCATTATAACCCGGGATCATACTCCCCTCTTCTGGAGGTATGATCTCAATCATAAGACCAACCCGCACCTGATGACACGGCTGGGTGTCAATACTACCTTCAACGCAGGTGCGATAAAACATGACGGCAAGTACTGTCTGGCTGTCAGAACCGAGGGTTTCGACGTGAAGTCGTTCTTCGCCATAGCGGAGAGTCCGAACGGCATTGACAACTGGCGTTTTCGCAATCACCCCATAGTAATGCCCGTCACCGATGACCCTGAGATGAATGTCTATGATATACGGCTCACCAGGCATGAGGACGGATGGATCTACGGCCTTTTCTGCGCAGAGAGAAAGGATAGCAGCAAACCTGACGATTCATCGGCTGCTCTTGCCAGCTGCGGCATAGCAAGGACAAGAGACCTCGATAACTGGGAGAGGCTTGATGATCTCAGATCATCGGCAGCGCAGCAGAGAAACTGTGTGCTTCACCCGGAATTCGTTAACGGCAGGTATATGATCTATACCAGGCCACAGTCAGGATTCATCGAGACAGGCGACAGCGGCATATCGGCCGGCTTCTGCGACAACATGGAGCATGCCGTACTGGGAGAAGAGGTGCTTGTGGATGCCAGGCAATACCATACTGTCAAAGAGGTCAAGAACGGACAGGGTCCGGCACCGCTGAAGAGCGAACACGGCTGGATTCACCTTGCCCATGGCGTGAGAAGGACAGCAGCCGGTCTGCGCTATACCCTCTACCTCTTCCTCACCTCCCTCGGGGAGCCGTGGAAAGTGATCAGAAGACCCTCGGGACATTTTATAGAACCGCTCGACGAAGAGCGAGTCGGGGATGTCTCAAATGTAGTCTTCAGCAACGGATGGATAGCCGACGAAGAAGGCACGGTCTTTGTCTACTATGCGAGTTCAGATACAAGGATGCATGTGGCAACGACAACAATGGATAAACTGACGGATTATGTGATGAATACACCGGAAGATGCAGGACGCACTCAACTGTGTGCTGCCCAGCGCGATGAGATGGTAAAAAATAACCTGAAAATAATTGCTGAAAAGTATCCGGATATTAAAATTTAATATATGTTTGCGCCTCAATTACAGGCCATCATTTAAAAGGACCAAAAAGGAACAGTGAATAACTTCCCGCCATAATAGTTATTAATCTGACTGCCAGGAAACAACAGACGGATATTCCCTGTTGATATCTTTCCCCGGCCATAATTTTCGCACCTGTTCCATTTGATATCTTAGCGGAAATTTTTGAAACAAAATATTCACTAAAAACAATTAGAATTACCAACCAGACAAAGAAGGTAAATTATTTTACCGAAGCATGAACGCTAACAGAAAAGAGGCTACGGTGACTCATTATGAGCACCGCCTCATGGGTTGTTCTTCTGACGAAGAACCTGGCGCGGGTACCATGATCTTCCCGCAGATCGGATCCCACGATCAAGCAGTTAGCAACCGGAGTTCGGAATTCATACGCCGCTACTTCCCTCTAACAAATGTTAATTCCTGGAATGACTGGCGCTGGCAGCTTCGCAATTCCTTTACGACAGCCGAAGCTCTGTCGCGCGTCATGACGCTCAGCGATGATGAGAAGAACACTCTTCAGAGGCTGAAGAACAGGTTGCCGTTGCGCGTCACTCCTTATTATCTCTCTCTCATTTATGATTCTGAGCCCGGCACACCGCTGCGCCGCGCCATGATACCCACCTCAGGGGAGATGAAAATCACAGAGGCGGAGAAGGCTGACCCTCTGGACGAGACCGGCAGCAGCCCCGTTCCCGGCATCATCCACCGATATCCTGACAGGGCGCTTTTCACCGTGACCCAGTTCTGCTCATCTTACTGCAGGTACTGCACCCGCTCACATTCGGTAGGAAAACTCGGACACCTGACGAAGGGCGAATGGGAGATAGCGTTCAGGTATCTTGAGGAGCATACTGAAATACGTGATGTCATTATCAGCGGAGGGGATCCCCTGACTATGAACAACGATAAGCTGGAGTACCTGCTTTCGCGACTGAGATCTATAAGACATATTGAGATCCTGAGGATAGGAACCAAGGTGCCGGCCGTGCTCCCGCAGAGGATCACGCCACAGCTGGTGTCAATGCTTCGCAGGTACCATCCGCTCTTTCTCAGCCTGCACTTCACTCACCCCGACGAGCTCACACCAGAGACACGCAGGGCATGTGAGATGCTTGCCGATGCAGGAATACCCCTGGGAAGCCAGACAGTGCTGCTGAAGGGAATAAACGACGATCCCGCAACGATGAAGAACCTGATGCACAAGCTGCTGACAGTGCGCGTGAGGCCATATTATATCTACCAGTGCGACCTCATTCCCGGCTCCAGCCACTTCAGAACCACCGTGGAAAAAGGGATAGAGATAATAGAGAACATGCGAGGCCACACCAGCGGTTATGCAGTGCCCCAGTTCGTCATTGATGCACCCGGCGGGGGCGGCAAGATACCCATCCTGCCATCATACGTAGTCGAGAGCGGTCCCGAAAAGTGGGTGCTAAGAAACTACAAGAACAACAGGTATACTTATCCCAACAAAAAGTAACTGACGGATGAGGATAGGCCTTACCTATGATCTCCGTTCATGGTACCTTGAACGGGGTTACACCATGGATGAGACTGCTGAGTTTGACAAGGAGGAGACGGTGGCTGCCCTTGAGATGGCCCTGGGCAACCTCGGCTACAGGACGGAACGCATCGGTAATCTCTTTGAGCTGGTGACGCAGCTCGCCGCCGGACGCAGATGGGACATGGTATTCAATATTGCCGAAGGACTCTACGGCGACGGACGTGAGTCGGCCGTACCGGCCCTCCTCGACCAGTACCGGATACCCTATGTCTTCAGCGGCCCGGTGGTGATGGGCGTCTCACTCAATAAATACCTGGCACGCCTGGTGGTTGAAGCTGCCGGCGTACCGGTATCTCCCGGCATCATTGCAGCCTCGGTCGCTGACCTTGAGAGTCTCTCCTCCCTGGCTTACCCCCTCTTTGTCAAACCTGTGGCAGAGGGAACGGGCAAG